>CAYTKR010000099.1:0-19861 GCA_964438295.1 uncultured Anaerolineales bacterium | reverse complement strand
CACGTTTTGGGCCTCGCCCGGCAGGCTTTCATCCAAAGCCGTGATCTGCCCCCCTTGCTAGGCCTTCTCCAACGCTGCTTTTATTCGCTTTTTGTCAGCGGGGATATCCCTGATGCGTATGCCCGTGGCATCGTAGATGGCATTGAGGATTGCCGGTGCGGTCGCCAGGGAGGGGGCTTCAGCAAACCCTTTCGCCCCTAGGGGGCCTTCGGGATGGGGCACCTCCACTAAGGCTGGGATGATCTCTGGGGTTGCATCCGCACTAGGGATGCCACATTTACGTAGGGTATCCGTCAGATTGATCCCCTCTTCGACGACGAATTCCTCTGAGAGGGCATAACCCAAACCCATCACTACACCACCATGAATCTGCCCTTCCACGGCTGCTTTATTAAGCACTTTACCCAAATCGTTGGCCGAGATCACTTTGAGCACTTTGACCATTCCGGTTTTCGTATCAACTTCGACAACCGCTACCTGGGTGTTATAGGCATAGCACCAGTGTGTCGGACGGGATTCGAAATCCGGCTGGCCATAGTGGCTGGGTTCGTCTTCGAGGAGCGCAGCTGTGGCACTGGGATGATACGTTTTTTGAACAACGAACTTTTCACCCAGCTCAGCCAGTTCAACTGAGCGTCCGCTGTCGGGATCGATTACTTTGCTCCCATCCAGCTCCAGTTTTTCTGGTTCCTGATCGACAAATTCAGCTGCCCGGCTGAATACCTCCTCTTTGAGCGCCCGGCAAGCCATCACAGTGGCGTTGCCTGTCATAAAGGTCTGGCGAGAGGCTGTCGTTGGGCCTGTGGGTGGTGTTTGCGCGGTATCTGGCCCGATGATGCTAATATCGGGGATCGGCACCCCAAGTTCCATGGTGACAATTTGGGCTAACCCGGTCTTGGCACCCTGGCCGTATTCGTGCTGGCTGTGGCGTACTTCAACTTTGCCATTTGTCGATAAATGGATAATTGCCCCCGCCCTTTCGGTGAGAGCATGGCCATAGCCGATATTCTTGACTCCGCATCCAACACCATAGCCAATCTTCTTATCTCCATTGGATTCGGGCAGCGTCAGTTTGGCGAACTCATCACGGGCGGCGATTATCGTCTCTTTGATCGAAACCACGCCTTCAGTCATGATATGGTCTGCGGCGGTGGGCAGACCAACATCCAAGCCGTTGATTAAGCGGATTTGGAAAGGGTCGATATCCAACTTCTTGCCTATCTCATCCAACTGCTGTTCAAGGGCTACTGCAACCTGGTTGGCACCGAAACCGCGCATGGCCCCACTAAGCACATTGTTGGTATGCCAGGCCCAACCATCCAGACGCAAATTGGGCACATAATAAGGTCCAGCCCCAAAGACGAGCATATTCTCCAGCACATCGAAGGTCAGCGACATGTATACGCCGGCATCCGCAATGACTTTGGTTTCCAAGGCCAGGATTCGACCATCTTTGTCGGCGCCGGTTTTGTAGTGCAGCCAGGTTGGGTGGCGCTTAACGTGGACACGCAAAGACTCTGGGCGCGTCAGTACGAGCTTGACCGGCTTGCCGGTCTTGTAGGCACCCATGGCTAGGTGTTGCTCGATAATCAGGTCTTCCTTTCCGCCGAAGGCACCGCCGAGAGGTAGTTGTACCACGCGGATCTTTTCTTCTGGCAAATCCATGATTTCAGAGAGTTGCGTGCGCACATCGAAGGCGCATTGCGTACCCATCTTGAGTACGACGCCACCATCCGGACTGGGATAAGCTATGCCTGATTCTGGCTCCAGGAAACCGTGCTCGATGAAGGGCGTGGTGTAGTCACCTTCTACGATCACGGCACACTCTTTGAAAGCGGCATCGATATCACCACGCTCGATCTTGGCATGGTGGGCGAGGTTGCCTTTTTCGTGAATCTGAGGCGCATCCGATCTAGCAGCATCTTGTGGAGTGAAGACACCGGGCAAGACCTTATAATCGACCTTGATCAGGTTCAAGGCTTCTTCTGCTAGCTCAGCCGTCTCCGCATATACTGTGGCGACAGCATCACCAATATAGCGAACCTTGTCTTCCGCCCAGGCGGGCTGATCGCGCTCTATGATGCCGCACTGGTTCTTGCCAGGCACATCTTTAGCAGTCAGCACCAACTCAACCCCGGGGAGCGCTTCAGCTTCGGATGTCTCGATCTTCAGGATTTCAGCATGGGGGTGTTCTGCCCACAAAATCTTGGCGTGCAGCATGCCCTCCATGCGGATGTCGTCGCCAAATAGTGTCGTCCCAGTGACCAGGTCGAGGGCGTCTTTGGTCAGCAGCGTCGTGCGTACTTGGTCGCCTTCTGGGGCAATCGCCGGAGGCGTTTCGCCCTTATGGATCATTTCACCGGCTGTCTGCACAGCATTGATGATATTGATATATCCGGTGCAACGACACATATTGTTGTTTTTTTTGAAGGTGGTCTTGATCTCTTCGGCGCTGGGTTCGGAATTCTCATCAAGCAATGCCTTGGAAGCCATGATCATGCCTGGGGTACAGAAACCACACTGAACTGCGCCCTGCTCCACGAAGGTGTACTGCAATGGGTGCAGATCGCCATTGGAAGAGAGGCCCTCGATGGTCTCAACACTACAGCCATCCACTTTTGACATACGCACCAGGCAAGCCCGACGCAATTTACCATTCAATATCACGGAACACGCCCCGCAATGACCACTATCACAGCCATTTTTCGTGCCAGTCAGGCCAAGATAATCCCGCAAGAAATCCATCAAGTTCATGTCAGGAGGTACCTGAGCCTGAACAGGTTCGTTATTCACCGTTAATTGGATGTCGATTAACTCTGACAATGGAAACTCCTTTTTAATGTCATTGCAAGCGAAGTTTACGGAGCGAAGCAATCTCCAACTTGTTAAATGGAGATTGCCACGGGCTGCGCCCTCGCAATGACACGCGTTGTTGCATCTTCACTCAGGCCATTCTTGAGTCTTGACGATGGCCTTCATCTTTTCTTGATCGACTAGTTTGCCATGGCTGACGACATATGATGGCGCTTCGTGGTTGCGTAAAGCTTCGAGTACATTGGGCTCATCCAGGACCACGATGTTGGCAGGTGCACCGACTTTGAGCTCAAAATCCTGCAAGCCAATGCATTGGGCAGCGCGCGTGGTGACCATATCGTATAGAATTTCCATATCAGTGCGGGTGGTCATCCACAGCAAGTGGGACACCAGGAAAGCGACCTCGAGCATATTGTTGCGACCATAGGGATAATAGGCATCGGAGATATCATCCATGCCGATGCAGACCAGCACATCTTCTTCGAGCAGTTCACGAACTCGGGCGTGAAGTGGTCCGGTGTGTGGGTCGCTGACCACACCCATTTGGGCTTTCTTGAGCAAGGCGGCTAACTTCTGCAAGTAGGGTTTGGGATACATGGACATAGCCCGAGCGTGGTGAGCCAACGAGCGGCCGTGCCAGCCACGCTGGATGGTCTCCAGCGCCATCAACTCTATTGAGCGCAAACCAGGATCACCCGCATCATCGACCAGCATCGATACGGGTTTGTCGAATTCTTCTGCAATGTCATAACAGACCTTGACATGCTCGGCGATATCGGCATCGGTGAACTCGATCCAGGGGATGCCGCCAACCACATCAGCGCCGAGCTCCATGGCCTGGCGGACGAGATCTGCCGCGCCGGGCTCGCGCACGATGCCATCTTGGGCGAATGCAACGACCTGGATATCGACGATGTCTTTAAACTCCTCGCGTGCCCGGATCAACGCTTTGGCACCGATCAGCTTGGCTTTGCTGTCTACATCGGCAAAGGCACGAATGTGTGTGCCCCCATAGATTGCCGAGAGGGCTACCGCCTTGCGCACGTTCTTGATGATCCAGGATTCGTCATAGGATTCTTTTACTCGTGCTGCCAGCTCGATGGCGGTCATGGCTTTGCCCATGTCGGCACCATGGTATTCCCGCATGGCTAACTCGTCCATCATCGGCAAGGTGTATACTTTGCACAGGTGCAAATGAGTGTTAACGAAGGCCTCCGTGACCAGGTTTCCCTGGGCATCGATCACGTTTTGGGCCTCGCCCGGCAGGCTTTCATCCAAAGCCGTGATCTGCCCCCCTGCAATACCGATATCATATGTCTTATCAGGTTGTCCACGAAACTGGCAGTTTTTGATCAAGATTTCGAATTGGTTGGTCATAGTATCCTTTCTTAGCCCTCACCCTACCCCTCTCCAAGTGGGTAAGGATTGGGTGAGGGAAATATTATTCACGATGATACGGTTTCAACAACGCCGCTGGGTAAGAGGCCTGCCGGCCTGCAATCACCAGGGCGACGATGGTGACAATATAGGGCAGCGCCAGGAAGGTTTCATAGGGAATGGGTAATTGCAAGCCCATAGCCTGCAAACGCAACTGCAGGGCATACGTGCCACCAAAGATCAAAGATCCCAGCATGACTTTGGAGGGGTTCCAATTTCCGAAGATCACCAGCGCAATGGCCACCCAACCGCGCCCGGCGATGATGCCATGCGTGAAAGCTCCCAGTTGCGCCAAAGACAAGAAAGCTCCGCCCATGGCCATCAACCCACCTCCGAGACCCAGGGCGATATAGCGGATGCGGAAGACGTTGATCCCGGCCGCGTCAGCCGCTTCGGGGTTCTCACCCACCGCGCGGACTTTCAGGCCGAAACTTGTACGGTACATCACCCACCAAGAAACAGGCACGATCACTAAAAATGCGATATAGGTGAGAAGGTATTGATCCAAAATTGTGCCCAAAATAGGGATATTTTCGAGAGGCGTCAACTGCCCGAAAGGCGGGATGGATGGCGGCGTGGCACGCCCGCCATAATTAAGGCGGAAGGCATACAGCGCCAATCCACTGGCCAACAGGGTGATACCCAAGCCGGATACATGCTGATTGACACCTAACGAGACGGTAAAAAAGGCCATCAATAAGCCTAAAAGAATACCAATCACAATGGCCATGAGCAAACCGGTCCACAGTGAACCAGAAATATCGGCAGCATAGAAGCCAACGAATGCTCCCAAGAACATAATACCTTCGATGCCTAAGTTGAGCACCCCGGCGCGTTCAGAGAAGGTCTCACCAATGGCAGCCAGTAAGATTGGCGTGGCGACCCGCAAGGTGGCCGCAGTCAGTGTGGCAATAAACATAGCTACGACCATCATACCCTCCGTATTCGATAACGTTGCAGCAGGAACATCCCCAGGATCACCAACAACATGGTCGCCTGAGTGACCTCACCGAGATAGACCGGCACGCCCAAAGCCCGGCTGACTGTTTGGGCGCCGGTCTCAACCAGACCAAAGAACAATGCCGAGGCTCCCGCACCCAGGGCGCTAAGTCCGCCCATGGTAGCGATGATGATGCCTGTATAGCCATAGCCTGGAGATAGCTCGCCGATCAGGTGATATTGGATCCCAGCGACTTCAACGTATCCGGCGATCCCGGCGATGCCACCGCTGATCAGAGCGGCGAGCAGCGTGGTCCGTTCCACGTGGATGCCGGCAAAGCGCGCCCCCTCTTTCCCCAGGCCGACTGCCCTGAGCTTCAGCCCAAAGCTGGTCCTGGTCAGGATGAACCAGACCACGGCCACCGCGAGCAGGGCCAGCACAAAGCCAAAGTGCAGGCGCGAGCGCGCCACCAACTGCGGCAAGCGTGCTGTCTCGGCGATCTCCGGGGATTGGGGCCAGCCTGATTGGGGATCGCGCCAGGGTCCGTTGAGAATGGCGCTGATGATAAATAGGATGATCGAATTGGTCAATAATGTAGTGACCACTTCATCGACTTTCAGATATACTCGCAATAAGGCGGGGATCAGCGCCCAGGACATCCCAGCGATGAACCCTCCAACTACCATAATTAGGATTGATATGGGCGTAGAAACCCCATGAAGAACAGTACCCAGCCAGGCTGCAGCCAGAGCGCCCGCATACAATTGCCCTTCAGCGCCGATATTATAGTATCCAGCAACAAAGGCCACCGTCACAGCAATACCGGTCAGAATTAGCGGGGTTGACTTCACCAAAACTTCCAGAAAGCTCACCCTGCCAGCTAGCGGATCGATCAGAAAATAATAATAGGCCTCAAAGGGATTAGCCTTCCCCCAGATGATCAGCCCCGATGTCAGTATAAAGGTCAGCACCAGGGTGATCACGGGAATCAACCCACGGAACCACAGCGGTGCGCCAGTTTTTTCAAGTCGAAACTTAGGTATCGGCATGGTTGTTTTCCTTTAGCACACCGGACATCATCAGGCCTAGCCGCTCGATATCGGCTTCGTGTACAGGGAGTACGCCAACGACTTCGCCTTCGTACATCACTGCGATGCGATCTGATAACGCCATGATTTCATCGAGATCTTCGGAGATCAAAAGAACAGCTGCGCCACGCTCGCGCTGCTCCAACAATTGATTGTGGACATATTCGGTAGCGCCAACATCCAGGCCGCGCGTCGGTTGAGGGGCAATGAGCACGTCTGGGTGATTGGCCAGCACCCGGGCCAGCAGCAGTTTCTGCAGGTTGCCACCTGAGAGGGTGCGCGCCCGGTCAGTTGAACGGGCTTTGATCTGGAATTGATCGATCAGGTCATCGGCATATTTACGGATTGATTTCTTGTCAAGTACGCCGCGTGAGGTAAAGCGTCCTAAATGCTCCATGACCATATTGTCGGCAACGGATAGCTCTCCGACAACACCGGCGTGTCGATCTTCAGGAATGCGTCCCAATCCGGCCGCGGTCATTTCGGATGGAGAAGCGCCCCCCATTTCCTGGCCGCGCACCAGAATACTCCCGCTGGTTGGGTTTCGGGTCCCACACAGGGTTTCAGCCAGCTCCTTCTGACCATTGCCTCCTACCCCGGCAATCCCCAGAATTTCACCGGCATTGACGACCAGAGAAACCTCCGATAGCGCTTTCAGACCGCGATCATCATCGGCGCACAATTCCGCGACTTTGAGAACAGGTTGGTCAGCAACAGCTTCACCCTGGCGAGTAACCCCGAATGTCTCCCGTCCGACCATCATCTTGGCCAACTCAGTCGGGTTGGTCGATGAGGTATCGATAGTAGAGATTGCCCTGCCATCGCGCAACACAGTGACGCGATCGCTGATTGCCATGACCTCATTTAATTTGTGGGAGATGAAAATGATCGAAATGCCTTGCTGACGCAAATTCCGTAGGATTTCGAATAAGGCATCGACTTCTTGAGGGATAAGAACTGCGGTAGGTTCATCGAGAATGAGAACACGCGCTTCCCGAAAGAGCGCTTTGAGGATCTCGACTCTTTGTTTCTGGCCCACCGAAAGATGACGAACAATAGCTGATGGATCGATTTCGATGCCGAATTTGTTTGCCGAACTGGCGACTTCCGCCTGGATGGCTCTCATATCCATGCTCAGGCTTTCGCGATATCCCATGACCACATTTTCTGCCACACTGAATGGGGGTACCAGGGCAAAGTGCTGGGTCACCATGCCAATGCCTAATTCAATGGCATCCTTAGGCGAACCAATCCGGACTGGTTTCCCGTCCACAACGACCTCGCCGCTGTCCTCTTGGTACAGGCCGAAAAGTATGCGCATCAAGGTGGTCTTTCCAGCACCGTTTTCCCCCAAGAGGGCGTGAATTTCTCCACCCTCCAATTGGAAATCCACACGGTCACTGGCAATGACATCGCCAAATTGCTTGGTGATCTGGCGCATTTCTACAACGTGCATATGACCTTCCTTCATGAAGTAGGAAGTAGGGGGTAGGAAGTAGGGAATTTCCCATACTTCGTACTCCCTACTCCTTTTATTGCCAACTCGTCTGGATCAGAAGGAACATAGCTACTCGGAAGAAGCGTGCTCCCTCAACCCACACTAATTTGATCCGGCTGGGGTAGCTTCGTCGATATTTACGCGGAAGAGACCGTCGAGAATCTCTTGGTTGCGCTGCGCCACCAGATCAAGGATGTCAGCGGGGATATTGGACTCGAGGCCATGATATTCGGCCAGCGAAGCGCCGCCCTTGGCCATCATGCTGAAGTCCTTGAGGTCCTGGGAGGTGAAGGAACCCGCCACAACTTGCTCGATGACGTAATCGACGGTTGGCTCCATATTCCAGACGGGGCTGGAAAGCACATGTTCGGGCCCCAATTCATTTTGATCGCTCATATTGCCAAAAGCGAAGAGGTCATTCTCGACTGCGGCTTCGATGACACCAAATCGTTCAGCGAAGAGCACATCGGCACCCGCATCGACCTGGGAGAGAGCCGCCTCTTTGGCTGCGGCGGGATCGAACCAGCTATTGATGAAGGTCACTAGCACAGTAGCATCGGGATTGACTTCCTTGACACCCTGGATGAAGGCGTTGACGATGCGGTTTACTTCGGGAACAGGATGCCCACCAACCACGCCGATCATGCCACTTTCAGAAACGCCGCCCGCGATCAGACCACACAGATAGGCAGGCTCGTGGATCCAGTTATCGAACACAGAGAAATTGTCACCTGAGGGGCTGAATCCAGACCCAAACGCAAAGGCGATCTCTGGGTAATCTAAGGCTACCCGGCGGACAGCTTCTTCGTTGCCAAAGGCATCACCAAAAACGATATCGGGCTTGCTTTCTTCGGCCACTTCACGGAGCACACGCTCCATATCCCCGGCGTAGCCAATATCATCTGTATACTCGTACGCAATGCGTCCTTCGCTCTCAGCTTTCTTTAGTGCTTCATGGATGACGCCGTCCCATGGTTCTTCGATGGCGGTGGCAAAGGCTGCAAAAACAGTCGGCACACCGGTGTCTTCGGCTTCAGGTTCGGCTGCAGGTGCACAACTGGCGACAACCAACACCAATATTGCGGTCAGCGCAAACAGGGCAAAACGCTTGATAGACATATCATCCTCCTAATTTATACGAATCTGTTTTGAGCGAATAAGATTGTGGGAAAAACAAGGTTTTTTGGGAGCTTCACCTCCGATCGCGAGTCATATTTCTTCCGCAAACTGAATTGAGTCTAAAAGACCTCAGAGCAATGCTCGCTCTGAGGTCTCTTCAAAATCTCTACACCATTACGTCATCTGGCAAACGCATGGTCTCGTTGGCTTTGATGACATCATCTGAAACATCGAAGTTTAAATCAGCGCCGACCATTTGCTGGACGTATTCCTTGATGGAAACATCCCAGTATTTCTTCGTGACGTAGTAAACGCGGGCACCACCCAATTCGTGCTGAACATCGGGCCAGGGGTAGCTGGGTTGAGCCATGCCAACACCCCAGCGCTTCCAACCATTGTAGCTTTCATATGTGGCCCACCATTCCTGATTGCCTAGGATTTCGAAGCCATAGTACGCTTTAGCGTAATACATGATCGCGCCAATGCGCAAACCACGCATCAGAGCCATGGTGTGCAAACTGATGTTAATCTCTTTGCTCATCAGGCGGCCATTGGCAAAACCTGCCAGTTGACCATCAACAATTCCAACCAATACGTAGGGGTCTTTGAGTCGTTTGCGATACCAACCAGCTAATTCAGCATAGACTCGTGCACCAACGACATCATAGAAGTCATGTTTAGCTTGCATGACCTTCATGACATAGTCCATCATCATGGGTGCTTCTTCGAGCTTGGCTTCACGAATATATAGCTGACGGCCATCTTTCAATTCAATTGTGGCTGGGTTCCAGGGCTCCAGGTCCATGGGTGGAGCCTGCAGAATGGGTTCGATCTCTTCAACATCAAAGGTGACCTGAGGTCGAGATACTTCACATGGGGGATCGAGTCGCATGATTTTTCTCCTTATGATTATTATTATATAAGGAACACGGTTCCTGTAGCTAGGAACCGTGTTCCAAATTTACCAATTATTTTAACAGAGCAGCGCTCAGTTTATCCAGACTCTCGATATGGCTGGGTTCCACGGCATCGCCAAAGCGAGTTTTCTTCATCCCGGCCTTCTTCGCCATCAATTCTTCGTAGCGGTCATCTTCCACGAAAGCCACACAGCGGCCGATGCTGGCCTCTCCATCGACGAAGCGCCAGGGGAAAAAGCCGATCTTGGCGCGCTGATTCAATAATAAGTCGATATCGCCACCTAGACATTCGGCGTGAATTATGCCATGGGGGAATAAGGCGATATGCATCATCTGGTATTTGCTGTCATCATAGAATTCCGCCAAAGTCTTGCCAAATTTATTTTGGAATACTTTTTCAGCCTCTTTGGTTTGGCGGGGCATCCAATTGCGGATGATGGTATTCATGGGGTGATCTGCACTACCACAATCGACACCAATCCAGCGCAATTTCTTGGCGATAGCCCATTCAACAAATTCAATATCTGGACCCGGATGTTTGACCATATAGCGAATCTCATCGGCGGTGTCATGGTCCCAGCCGAAGTGGTGATAACCTGTGTGGATGATGAGGATATCACCTTCTTTGACTTCGACCCGCTCCTCGATCATTTTGCTAGAATAGACATCATAATCTCCAGCCACATCGCTGAGGTCGACGATCACACCTTCATTGACCAGGAAATCCATATCCAGTTCAGCCATATCCTTACCCGGCGTATAAAAGTGGATTTCACCATCCAGGTGCGTACCCAGGTGGTTGGAGTGGGTAAGCAGTTGGCCGTTGGCGCCATTGGGAGCCAGGCGCTTGAAATACTTAACCTGTAAAGGCTCATAGGTTGGCCAAGGGGGCGTGCCTACGCCCAAAGGGATAGTTAGATCAATTACTTTCATTACAGCTCTCCTTTGTATAATTGACTATTATCTAAAGTGAACTAAATCATACCAGAAATCAATGCCAAGACGACACCACCAGCAATTACACTACCAAGCTGCCCGGCGGTATTCGCTCCCATGGCATGCATAAGCAGAAAATTCTCATAATCGTACTCCTGACCAACCCGCTGGACTACACGCGCAGACATTGGAAAGGCGCTAATCCCTGCCGCTCCGATCAAGGGGTTGAATTTTCCGCCTGACAACGCATAAAGCAATTTCCCAAACAGCACACCCCCAGCCATATCCAACACAAATGCAAATAAACCTAGAGCCAGGATATAGAATGTTTCTACACGAATGAATGCCTCACCTGTCATCGTAGAACCTATCGCGAGACCCAAGAAGATGGTGGTCACATTGGCAATCTCGTTTTGCGCGGCGTTACTCAAACGATCGACGACGCCCGACTCTCTCATCAGATTCCCAAACATTATCGTGGCAATCAATGGCGAGGCAACCGGCGCAATCAGGGAGACGAAAATGGTTACCACAATTGGGAAGAGAACGCGGGTTGTCTTCGAAACGGAGCGTTCCGAATAGGGCATGCGCACTTTGCGTTCTGCATCCGTTGTCAGTAAACGCATAATTGGCGGTTGGATGATCGGCACAAGGGACATATAACTATAGGCAGCCACCGTGATAGGTGCCAGCATATCCGGAGCTAGTCTGGCAGCAACGAAGATAGCTGTAGGGCCGTCCATGGTGCCAATAACACTGATCGAGCCTGCCTGATCCATGTCGAATCCGAGCCCTAAAGCCAAAATTAACGTCCCAAATATGCCAATATGCCCGGCTGCACCCAAGAATGCCATTTTTGGGTTTTCCAGGAGCGGACCGAAATCGGTCATTGCACCCAAGCCAATGAATAACAATAGCGGGAACAATTCTGTTTCGATGCCAATTTTATAGAGGATGCCCAGCAATCCATGATCACCTGAAATTCCAGTGAGCGGCAAATTAGTCAGAATAGCGCCGAATCCAATAGGTAATAACAACACCGGTTCATAATCTTTTGCTATGCCTAAATAAATTAGCACGCCCCCCGCCAGGATCATTACAACCATTTTCCAAGTTAGAAGTGTCGGTGCCAGGAAAAGTTGAAGTACGTTTTCAATGTCCATTCAGCCCTCATTCGAAAGTGACTAACACTTCACCATAGGAAACTGCCTGCCCAGGGGTCACTGGCACGCTAGAAATAACACCAGCTCGCGATGACCTGATGGTATTTTTCATTTTCATGGCTTCCAGTGAACATAACGGTTGCCCAGCATCCACTTCATCTCCGGGCTTCACGTAAATCTCGATCAGGTCGCCGGGCATGGGTGCAACAACGTTGTCTCCACAAGGATCAACTGGCGCGGGAGCGGAGGCTTTTACAGGTGGAGCTGCTACCGGAGCAACCGGTTTTGGGGTTGCCAACACTTTCGGTTCATCTTTTAGGGTATCTTTCAAACAAACCACAAATTGTTTGTCAGCAACCGTAGCAATTATTGGGTCCGCATTGGGGTCCTGCACCTCCACTAGATAGTCCTGCCCATCGACGGTTACACTAAATTTGTACTTGGGTGAATTCATCAAAATTAATTCCTTTCATTTTTATCCAAAAGCAGATGTGCTCAAAAATTCCAACCATGCGCTAACACCCTGGAGGAGGTTCGAGCAGTTTTCCCAATTCAGATGAGCCTGCTCTCTGAGAAAGGAGATGGCTAACTACCACTGCGACTGCAACAGCAGCTCCTTCTGTCGTTGATGAGTGTGGGAGAGACGCTTGGGTAACATCCCCGCGATTAGAATCATCTTCTGATACAGTTTTTTCCTTAAATGCTTTGCCAAGCAAGTCGATCATCAAAGCAAGCAAACCTAACGCAACAAACAGTATCAGCATCCCCACACCAAAGATCATTAATCCTTGATTGATATTATCCATAATAGTACCTCCCTGCATAAGGCTTACAAAGGAATATTGCCATGCTTCTTGGGACGAGAAGTAACCTGCTTGTCCTTGAGTAACTCCAACGCTGAAATCAAGCGCGGCCGAGTCTCTGAGGGGATTAAGATCTCATCGATGTGACCGCTGGCAGCCGAGGTATAGGGCTTAGAGAATTTCTCCTTGAATTCGGCGACGATCTCCTGGCGCGCTTCTTCGGGATTCTCTTCACTCTTGAGCTGTTTTGAATACAGGATATTGACCGCTCCATCTGCGCCCATCACAGCAACCTCGGCAGTTGGCCAGGCGAAGACCAGGTCTGTGCGAATATATTTGCTGCTCATGACGATATATGCTCCGCCATAGGCTTTGCGGGTGATCACAGCGATCTTGGGAACCGTGGCCTCCGAATAAGCATAAACGATCTTTGCGCCATGGCGTATGATGCCACTGTGCTCCTGCTTGACCCCGGGCATGAAGCCGGGTGTATCGACGAAGGTGAAGATGGGGAAGTTGAAGGCATCGCAGAAGCGGATAAAGCGAGCGATCTTATCCGAGGCGTCGATATCCAAGACACCTGCCACCGCGAGAGGCTGATTGGCAACAATGCCTACCGCGCGTCCATGTAAGCGGGCAAACCCCACCATCGCGTTGGGTGCAAAATGCTCATGAACAGGCAGAAAACTGTTCAGATCGAATACTTTTTCGATGACATCGCGGATATCGTAGGCCTCACCTGGGTCTGTGGGGACGATGGTATCGAGACTCTTATCTTGCCTCCAGGGATCGTCCTCGGGGGGAATCCCTGGTGGAGACTCGCTATTGTTCCCTGGCAGATAACCCACCAGGCGTCGGGTGATCGCTAAGGCGTCCTCCTCGTCCTGGGCAGCGAAATGGGCCACTCCACTGACAGTACTATGGACGCTTGTGCCACCCAAAGACTCTAAATCTACCTTCTCACGTGTGACCGTTTCAATGACTTTAGGTCCAGTGATGAACATGTGACTGGAATCCTGGGTCATGATGACGAAATCCGTCAGACCGGGGGAATACACGGAACCACCAGCACAAGGCCCTAACATCACACTGATCTGCGGGACTACGCCGCTGGCCTGCGTGTTGCGCCAGAAGAGTTCCGAGAAAGCCGCCAGGCTGTAGACGCCTTCCTGAATACGCGCACCGACAGAATCCATCAGACCGATCACGGGAACCCCAGAATCCATGGCCAGGTCCAGGATCTTGGCTACTTTCTGGCCGTGAACTTCGGAGAAAGAGCCTCCCAACACGGTGAAATCCTGGGCGTATACGCAGACCATACGGCCACTGATCTTGCCAAAGCCTACGACCACACTATCCCCAGCGAAGCGCTTTTCATCCATGCCGAAATCGCTATGACGGTGGGTCCAATAAGCATCAACTTCTAAAAAACTACCCTCGTCTAGCAGTTGATGAACCCGTTCCCGGGCGGTCTGTTTGCCTTTCGCATGCTGGGCATCGATACGTTTCTCACCTCCCCCTTGCGCGATCTTTTGGCGCGTTGCTTTCAATTCAGATATAAGAGATTGATGTTCTTCTGTCAAAATTGCCCTCCCAGGATATCAATTTGATATGTCATGTAGCATTCCTTTCGATGAAGATTGAGACGGATGCCAGTTATGAAGCTAGGTGATTTTTCCAGATAATGCTGCCTGGTTATTTTATTCTTCGATTGTCAGACATGTCAACTTACAAAAATCACAATTATTATGACAAAAGAAACGGGGCATCTATAAAAAAGATGCCCCGTCGGATTTAGGACTGAGACTCACTCTTTCACATAGGGTAATCCCAAGGCTTCGGGCTTGGCAGCACCCCAACGCGTCCTGAACCACTTCATCGACATACTGAACAATACAATCAGCGTAATGGCGAATGGGACAGTCCTCCAGATGTACCGCGAGAACAATCCTGGCAAGACCAACTGTGGGTTGAGTGATAACTGCCAAAGGGTGCCAAACAACAACGAGCCAGCCAGCATGATGAATGGATTCCACATCGAGAAGAATACCAAAGCCAGGGCAACGAATCCCCACCCCATCAGGAAGTTATAATTCCAGACCGGATTGTAATTCAAGGCATAGACCGCACCGGCAAATCCCATCAACATCCCCCCAATAATAGAACACCAATAACGCGTCCTGGCAACATTGACACCTGAGACCTCCGCCACGGAGGGATTCTCCCCTACAGAGCGGATTTGCAATCCCAGGCTGGTTTTCGAGAGCACAAACCAGGTGATGATGACAAGCACCACACCAACATAGAAGAACGGTGAAACTCCCAAAAATGTCGGGATCCTATCCATGCCCAGAGGGCCTGTGAAGGGGTTGCCAATGTAGGTAGTCAACCCGAACCCCATAATCCAGATGCCCATTCCGCTGACAACCTGATCACCACCTAGAGTGACGGAGAAGAACCCGTGCAAAAGGCCCAGCAGCGCGCCGATGGCGATCCCCACCAAAAATCCCAGTAAATAACTGCCGGTAACCTGAGCGGTGATAAACCCTAAGGTTGCACCAAAGAGCATCACTCCTTCCACACCGACATTGATTACGCCTGAGCGTTGGCCAATCAACTCGCCGATGGCTGCAATCGTGAATATCGTCGATGCATCCAGACTTCGAATAAAGAACTCATTCATCTGGAGTCTCCTTCTTTGTGTTCACCAAAACAATCTGATTCCGGTAAAAGAACTGAAACGCGACCAGCGTGATCATGAGCACGCCCAACAAGGCATAGTCGATCCCAAAGCCTAGTTTCATTTTCCCCTGCACAAACCGGCCCCCATTGGTCAGCCCGCCAAAAAGCAACGCTACCGGAATGGCAGCGATAGGGTTTCCTTGAGAAATCAGGCCACATATAATGCCATAGAAAGCCAGATCTCCCTGGAAGTTGTACGAGCGGGCAATTTTGTAAACGCCGGGGACAGCCGCAAAATAATGATACCCGGCCAAGCCCGCTAGTGCAGCGCCCAAAACAAAGGCCAATACCGATATCTTGACACCACTGATCCCGGCATATTCCGCAGCAGTCGGGTTTTGACCGTAGGCTCTGATCTGATAGCCGAGCTTGGTCTTAGCAAACACCCAATACAGCAGAAAGGCAAAACCCAGGGCTAAGATCAGCGTAAAAGGCACATCTTTGTACAACGGAGCGTACAAGGATTTCGCCAATTCGAAGCTTTCGCCTCGCCCGCCAGGGTTCATGAAGAGGCCACCATCTTTGATCATAAAAGAGACCAGCCAGAACATGATGAAGTTCAGCATCATGGTGACCACAATCTCATTGACGTTGTATTTGCCTTTGAGATACCCGGCAATGGCCCCAACAACGATGGCACCGATGGCCGAAGCCACGACCATCAATGGAATGATCAACTCTCCCGGATATTCGGCAGATTTAGCGCCCTTGACACCAAAGGCATACAACACTGCGAAAGCGCTCAACGCACCTGCATAGAGCTGGCCTGTCATGCCGATATTCCACAAACCTGCACGAATCGGGGTGATAAAAGCACATGTGCAAAGTAACAAGAAGATAAACCTGTTCATTGTCAGCGGCAGGCCAAACTCATTGAAGAAAGCATAATCAAAGATCTCTTTATAGGCTTCCATTGGGTTTGCATCTGCCTGGATGAAAACAAGGCTGAACAAAAGCAGCGCAAAAACAACTGCCAAGACAGAAATAACTGCCGCCTGCCACCCGGTTAGTTTCTCGCGCTTCTTATAGGTCAGTTCGTAACTGCCAATCTTCATGCTGCGCCTCCCTCGAGTTCCAACCCTGCCATAAGAGCGCCGACATCTTCTCTTTCGGCATGCTCACCGGGGAGGATCCCCATGATCTTCCCTTCATAAACCGGTGCAACCCAATCGCTCATCGATAAAATCTCATCCAGATCTTCAGAGATGAGAATTACTGCCGCATTTTCTTGTTTAGCATCCATAAGTTTATTGCGCACAAATTCTGTTGCACCGACATCCAATCCTTGCGAGGGGAGATCAGCAATCACTAACCTGGGTTTCCGCGAAAGCACCCTACCGAGAATGACCTTCTGCAGGTTACCGCCTGAAAGGCTTTTGGCCGTCGTCTCAGTTCCAGGTGTTGCTACATTAAACTCATCAATGACTTCATTCGTCAGATCACGGATTTTCTTGTAATCTAATGTCCATCCCTTCAAATATTCGCGATCAAAGTAGTAATTCATCATCAAGTTTTCGGTTAGGGAAAATTCACCAATCGAACCTACATCGATACGGTCAGCCGGAATGTAGCCGATACCAGCTTTCCACCTCTCCAACGCCGAAACTTGGGTTATATCGCGTCCATCGAGGGTTATCTTTCCAGCCTGTTCTTTGCGAAGGCCAGCTATCACTTCGACCAATTCTCTCTGGCCATTTCCAGAAATCCCTGCAATGCCGAAGATCTCACCTTCGTGGATGGTAAAGGACATGTCATCGACCGCAGTCACGCCTTTATCGCTGTTAGCCGAGAGATTCTCAACCTCCAGGATAGGTTCGCCCTGCTCGACTTTTTTCCGCTCCACTCGGAAGATCACATCACGTCCCACCATTTCTCTGGCCAGAGCTTTCTCAGTTGTATCTGTGGTGTGCATCCGACTGACGACTTTGCCGCGCCGCAAAACAGTCACCCGGTCGCTTATTGCCAACACAATAGGCAATTTATGGGTGATAAACGGCACAATGGCCAGGTCCTGGCCAGACATGGTCTTGATCGATTCCATCAATGCTTCGGTCTCGATTGGCGTCAAAGCAGAAGTGGGTTCGTCGAGGATTAGAACTTTCGCCCCACGGTAAAGAGCCTTGAGAATTTCCACCAGTTGCTTCTCGCCCTCCGAAATCTGCCAGACTTTCGCTCGGAGATCAAGCTTGAAACCATATCTTTCGCTGAGGACCATGATCTCTTCTTCGGCTCTTTTCAGATTTAGGATCGTGCCCGCCCGGGGGTGCCCAAGGATGATATTTTCAATTACAGTGTGGGCGGGAACCAACTTTCGGTGCTGGTGTACCATACCGATCCCTAAATCAATGGCATCCAATGGAGATTTGAAATTGACACCCTCTCCACCAACAATGAGCTCGCCCCCATCTGGCTGATAAAGCCCAAAGAGGATGTTCATCAAGGTGGTTTTTCCAGCGCCATTCTCGCCAAGGATGGCATGAACTTCACCGGCTTTAATCTCGAAATCAATATTATCGTTGGCAATCACCCCTGGAAATCGCTTATAAATGCCCTTGGCCTTTAGAACTGTGTCACCGCGTTTTATATTGTCTAAGAGCATGTTACCTACCTATCTCGCTTTTCGAAAAGTATGAGGCTCCCATCTCTGGGTTTTGCCCCAAAGAACGGGAGCCTCAATTTGTTACAAAAGACTTACTGGCATGTACTCAAGAGAAGCGTGTAAACCTTACTCTAAGACCTCCATGCCTTCGAGATCGAAGTTGAACTGGAAGAGCAGCCATTCGGCAGTGGGCTCCGTATCCGCAGCCTTGACCTCAGTTCCAGCATCGGGTACAGGCAGACCTTCCAGGTCCAGACCGGTGCCATTGCTGACAAAGGCATGGGCGGTGAATGGATCCCATTCGCCAGCCATCATCTCGGCTCGGCGCTGTGCAACCAGATCAACAATCTCTTGCGGAACCACAGCCAAAGCAGCGGGGCTGATAGCATCAACGCCGACTTTGCCGTCGTTCATGATGTCAACGGTGAGTTCTTCCGTTCCATCAGCCAGGGTCATGGTGGATTCCATACCCAGGTAGAGGACGGTCTCGGGTTGCTCACCCGCCATGACTGCTTTGATGATCTCATTGTAGAGAACTTCCCAGCGAGTGTCGAAGGAGATCGCCACAGTGTCGGTATCGCCCCAGCCGTAGAAGCCGACGATATCCATGTCCTTACCAACGAACCAGATACCCTTTTCAATGGCAACATCCAAGGGTGAACCGGAGTCGGTTTGGTGGGTGATCACATCGACATTGTACTGATCCACCAGGGTAGCAGCGATATCGCGTTCTTCCTGAGGCAGGTACCAGTCACCAGCGTACTTGACATACACGGTGATGTCCTTACCCAGCATCTCGGCGGCATCCTGTACACCCAGGTAGAAGCCTGCCGTGCGGCGGATCACCTGGACGGAGGGGAAGGCAGAGACAACACCAATAGCGCCAGTTTCTGTAAGGGCACCGGCAACCAGACCTTCAAGGTAGAGGGCCTGATATTGGCGGGGGAAGACACGCAGGAAGTTGTCTTTCGTAGTGGGGTCGCTGGCGATAATGGAGACGAAGTAAACATCAGGATACTTGTCTGCGATTTCCGCCAAGGGCATACCCATGAATTCGGCATTACCGACAACGATATCGGCGCCATCATCAGCGATCATTTCTTCAGCGAAGGGAACGCTGACATCAGGCATGACTTCCTCACGGTAGACGTAGGTCACGCCAGGATATTTCTCAGCCAATCGTTCGCCAGCGCGGTTGTGAGCGCCAGACCAGGTGGTGCCTTCGATGATGCTGAAGTGCTCGATCGCCAGGGTGAGTTCACCATCCATGGCCTCTTCTTCAGCAGGCATCGGTTCAGCGCCAGGCAGAGTAGCGATATTGCCAGCCACGATCTCAGGAACTAAAGCATCCACTTCGGCCTTGAGGTCATCGGGGATTTCGACTCCACCGTAGCCCAGTCCTACACCACCGTTCTCCAGGGTGCCCAGGTAGTTGCCACCTGCGAAGGTGCCGTCCAAGACCTTGTCGATTGTCTCATGAACGTACAGATCCATGTTCTTCAAAGCGCTCGCCAGCACGTACTCAGCCTGGTTAGCGAACTGCACGGACCAGTCATTGTCAACACCAATGATCCAGCCAGCGCCGCGCTCTTCCATGACTGCCAGGGTGCCAGCGCCCACAGGTCCTGCAACCGGCATGATGATGTCAGCGCCTTCATCCATCAGGCTCTCGCCCATGGTGCGGCCGTCATCGGTGCTCTCGAAGTTGCCCACGAAGAGACCGTTGCGCTCGTTGTAATCCCAGCCCAATGCCTGGACATCCGTGCCGTGAGCAGCGTTATATGCTTCAACGCCCAGCACAAAGC
>CAYTKR010000098.1:0-20060 GCA_964438295.1 uncultured Anaerolineales bacterium | reverse complement strand
CTACGAAATAAACGATTGATTTTCTGTGTGGAGAAAAAAATGAATACTCTGCGAACTAAAGAATACTTTCAAATCCCCGAAGCCCCTGAAATTCCCGGACTATCGTTTTATTATTTCCGCGGAGAGCCTGACTATCCTGTCATCATGAAGGTCTTCAACGCCTGTAAAGATATAGATGGTTTCGAGTACACGATGACGCTCGAGGGTGTAGCTCATCACTTTGAAACGATCATCAACTGCGATCCCTTTACCGATATGATCTTCGTGGAAGTAAATGATGAACCGATCGCCTATGGTCGCGTGGGTTGGTATAAGGAAAGTGAGGGGAATTACATCTATTACTCCCTGGGATGGGTCATCCCCGAGTGGCGTCGACAAGGCATTGGCACTGCTATCCTGAAACAAAACGAATACCGCATCTATGAAATCGCTGACGAAAAACACCCCCCGGAAGCCCCGAAGTTCTTCCAGAACAATCACAATGACAAGCAGTTAGGTGAAGCCGCGCTGTTGAAAGCCAACGGCTACGAGGAAATTCGCTGGGGATATCAAATGCAGCGCTCCATCGATACACCGCTCCCTGATGCTCCTATGCCTGAAGGAATGGAAGTACGCCCGGTAACAGAAGATCACTACCGCCTAATCTGGGATGCCGATAATGAAGCCTTTGTGGGCAGCTGGGGGTACTCAGAGCCAACAGAAGAAGATTACCAACGCTGGCTTTCCGACCCAGTAATTTTCGTCCCCGAGCTTTGGAAGATCGCCTGGGATGGAGATCAAGTCGCGGGGATGGTGCGCAACTTCGTCAATGAGGAAGAAAACGAAGAATACCAGCGTAAACGCGGCTACACAGAATTCATCTCGGTACGGCGCCCCTGGCGCCGTCGCGGTTTGGCTCGTTCTCTGTTGGTACAGAGCATCGAAATGTTCCGCGAGATGGGAATGGAAGAAACCGTTCTGGGCGTTGATACGCAGAATCCCAATCATGCGCTGGATCTCTATGAGAGCGTAGGTTACAGAATCACCGAAAAAGGGACTACTTATCGGAAACCACTGTAAAGAATTAGGATTTGCGAACTATTAACATAGTGTGTCGGGTATTGGGGTGGCAGGTGACACATGCCAGCCTATACCCGGCAATATCACCGCCGCACTGCGTAGTACCCGAGAAAATTTGTAGAATTGGATAATAAACTAATGAACGCAAAACTTCCGAAGGGATATACATCGCGCCCAGGTTCCATGGAGGACTTGGCCGCAGCAGTAGAACTGATCAATAGATATTCGAAACATTATCTTGGAATCGAGGGCAGCACCCTTAGCACACTCAAAAACGATTGGACGACACCGAAATTCAAGCCCGAGAGGGATATCAGGGTAGTGTTTAACACTGATGGGAAAATGGTTGGTTACATCGAAGTTTGGGCTATCTCAACCAATCCTGTACACCCGTGGGTTTGGGGCCGAGTCCATCCAGAATATGTTGGCAAGGGGATCGGTTCATACCTGCTACATTGGGGCGAGGAACGCGCGCGAGAGGCGATCCCGAATTGCCCTGAAGGTGCGCGCGTGGCGTACCGAGTGGGGACGGTTAGCGCCATCGAACCACCAAAACAACTCTATAATGCATTCGGTTTGAAGCTGATCCGCCACTTTTTCCGCATGCTCATCGAAATGGACTCTCCCCCACCCGAACCACAATGGCCCGAGGGCATAAAAGTGCGGACTCCCAAAAATGCTGAAGGCGAAATCGAAGCGCTCTATCGCGTCGACAAAGAAGCTTTCAAAGACCATTTTGGACATGTAGAGCAACCTTACGAAGAGGGGCTATCTGAATTCAGCCACTGGTTCTTGAACAACGAAAACCATAATGACCCTTCATTGTGGTTCCTGGCTATGGATGGTGATGAAATTATTGGGATGGCTATGTGTTTGAGAAAGGACGAGGAAGACGAAACCTGTGGCCATATCGACATTCTGGCAGTACGTCGCCCCTGGAGAAAACAAGGCATCGGCCTGGCTTTGCTTCAACATGCTTTCGGTGAATACTACCGACGAGGGTTTCGGCGCGTCTCCCTGGGTGTAGATGCCAAAAATCTCACAGGCGCGCTGCGCCTTTATGAAAAGGCCGGCATGCACGTTGATCGACATTTTGATCTATACGAAAAAGAGCTCCGCCCCGGAAAGGAAATCAGTGTAGAATCCATCACAACATAAGTGGTTTCGCATCAAGTTATTACAATCTCCGGGAGGTTCGCCTGATGAAACTTATTGAAACCGCCCGGAGG
Organism: uncultured Anaerolineales bacterium; assembly: GCA_964438295.1. Classification (GTDB taxonomy): domain Bacteria; phylum Chloroflexota; class Anaerolineae; order Anaerolineales; family UBA11858; genus NIOZ-UU35. The sequence goes on along the minus strand of CAYTKR010000098.1, from coordinate 17,772 downwards.
TTCAAGTAATTGGAGGTATCATGGCCATCAAAGCAGTGATTTGGGATCTCGGTGGTGTCATCGTTCGCACCGAAGACCACACATCTAGAAATGCTCTGGCAGCAGAGCTGAGGGTACCCCGAGATCAACTTGAAAATACAGTCTTCGGTGGAGAATATGGTCACAAAGCCCAGCGGGGTGAGATCCATGTCGATGAGCTCTGGGAGTCCGTGCGGGTGGCATTTGAATTATCCCCAGAGGGGATAAGAGATTTCCAAAAACGATTCTGGGCAGGAGATGTAGTCGATTACGATCTGGTAGAGTACATTCGTTTCCTGCGTTTGGATAACAGGTATTCAACTGCACTGCTCAGCAACGCCTTCGACCGATTGCGCTACGAGATTACCGAACGGTGGAAGATCGATGATGCTTTCGACATCATGATCATCTCTGCCGAGGAGGGAGTCATGAAGCCCGATGCTCGCATCTATGAGATCGCCTTAGAACGTACAGGGGTTGCACCTTATGAGGCAGTGTTCATAGACGATTTCGCTCACAACATCGTAGGTGCGCAGGCCGTTGGCATGCATGGGATCCAATTCTTGAATGCCAAACAAACGCTCAAAGACTTGGATGATTTACTCAGGGAGTAAATCGCTCAATTGAAAACTAAGGCACCCACATTACGAATAGTAAACACCCTCGCAAAATTCAATGAACCAACTTGGGCATTCATCCGTATTGTTTGTATATTATTTGTTGTAGATCGGCAATGTCACATTCACGAGACTTTCTGAAAATATGGGGTGGCAAGTGCGGTGCACTCTGCCACCCCATATTTTCAGGTCTCATGTCCGTGGTGAGAGCTTGCTAAGATAACTAATACGGAAATTGGAGCGATATTATGAAGAGAATCGTCTTATTGATATTTGCATTTGCACTCCTTATTGTTTCGTGCGCCACATCACCAGAATCTGATCCACAAATTAAATACCAAACGGAAGTTCACCTGCAAGCGGAATATAAACTGCCCTCAGACCTGGTTGTGGATGCGCCTGACACACATATGAAATACTTGGTCTGGCTACCCAAGGGGTACGGCGAAGACCCTGAGAAACTCTGGGCAATGATTTTCTTCTTGCATGGCTCCGGTGCGGGGATCAACGATTCCGCCTTTGTGATCGGACAGGGACTGCCCGAGGTGCTCTACTATGGCGAGCAGCCGGATGAGTTTCCCTTCGTGGTGATATCACCCCAAGCGTTTGAGGACACAGCCTGGTGGAATGGCGTCACCCCCGATGTGTTGCTGGGACTGTTAGACGAAGTCGCTGAGCTGTATCAGATCGATACCCAGCGCATCTACTTAACCGGTCTGAGCATGGGCGGCTATGGCTCCTGGCTGATGGCAGCCGCATATCCTGAAAGGTTCGCGGCAATGGCTTCTGCTGCCGGTACGGGATACGGAAACATCAACCCAACCCTCGAGCAACTATGCAAAGTTGGACAAACCCCTCTATGGGCGTTTCACGGTGCCCAAGACGTAATCTCAGATCCGGTCGGGGCAAAGATGTACATCATTAATCTTCAGAGTGAGTGTGAGAACATCCAAGAGGTCAAATGGACTCTCTACCCAGACGAAGGTCATTTAGGAACATACCAGAAGGCCTACCGAGACCCAGAACTGTATGCCTGGTTTTTGGAGCATGCTTTAGAAGAATAATACTCAACCGGTATAGGAAGTTTCCAGAAAAAAATAGTTTGCTAGGGCTTTGCCCTAGCAAACTATTTTTTTCTGATTTATACGTCAAGGAATAAACACATCCCCCAAGGTCAACACTTGAGGAGGCTTGTCATCCCAGCGGACAAGCGCATCGCAATTCTCAGCTGCCATTTCGGCAACATGCTCCGTAACGCCCAGAAAAGTGATCACAGCGGTTGTTTTTTGGCCGGTTTGAATTTCTGACAGGTTGATCGGCGTGAGAACGCCTGTGCTCAAACCTGCCAGACGAAAATAGACCGTTTCTTCGGCAGCCACTCCAGCCTCAATGACATCGAAATACACCCAATCCGAACTGACATCCTCCGTAGCAATGATTGGACAATGAACGAAAAATTGATACCGATGGGTTCCCACGGCCCAGGCATCGGCAGGAAATTCATGACTGAATGAGATCGCCCAGTCTCCGATTGCTGACTGCTCTCCTGGGGGGATTGCCGTGGGCAGTTGCGTCGGCTGGGATTCAACCTGTCCAGCACAACCAGCTAAAAAGAACACCAATATGGATGATAAGAATAACCAATGTCTCATCGCTCGACTCCCATTGAATGGATTCATATACCACCCTCTTAACTAACCCATCACATCACAGGTTCACTGCTAAATTGCTCCACCAGGGTTTTCGGGAGCTTCTTCCCACAACCGCAGAAATTCCTGCATCTGTTCAGAAGAATGCAAATATGCAAAACGGGCCACCTGTCGGCCCACATCCATCAGGCGCTGACGCAAATTCTCATCATTGAGCTTACCCGCATCGTCGAATTTACTCCATACTTCAGAAATACTGACCTGTTCCGGAACCACCCAGGCATGTAAAGTGCGTCCAATGGTGCGCAAACTATTGAGAGCGCTGGCCGCACCTAAGGATCCTCCAGCTACACCGACCAATCCCCACATCTTTCCGCCAAACTCCTCGAAACCCATTAAATCCAGGGCGTTTTTTAAGACACCACTGTAACTTCCGTGATATTCTGGCGTGCCCAAGATAATGCCTTGAGCACCCATCACTATCGTTCTAAGCCGATGGACTCCCTCAGGATAATCAACTTTATCGCGACCATCACAAAATGTCAGGTCAAAATCATTCAAGTTGAGCAATTGCGTTTGAGCACCCAATTCGGCGGCGCCCTCGAGGGCAATCTCTAAGGCTTTGATAGTGTATCCTGTGGAACGCAAACTGCCGCTTATGGCGACAACGCGTAGCGATTGTTCGATCGTACGGTTTTTCAATTAGAACTCCATACTTTGAGATATGAAATTGATCACGCGGATGATTGCCATCTTACTAAGAAATCATATTTGTGGAAAGGGACCTGCTCCGCCCCCCTCTCCTTGGTGTCATAATAACACTAATCCCAAACGTATGCCTACACGCACAGCTTCGGTGCGGTTTGTGGCCCCCAATTTGCGGTAGATCGACGAGATGTGAAACTTGACGGTATGGTCGCTGATCCCTAATTCATAAGCAATCTGTTTATTAGCTAACCCCTGCGCCAGCAATTCCAATACTTCTGTCTCTCTGGCAGTTAGAGGGTCTATCAGATCCTCAACGTCAGTATTCTGATGAGGTGTCAGCAGGGGCTCCAGGAATTCCGGCGGGGCGACCACCAAACCTTGATGCAGGCCGCCAATGGCAGCGATCAGCTCTTCTTGGGATGTATCTCGTGAGAGGATACCCCAAGCATGTAGTCGAAGATCCCGCAAGATCTGCAGGTCTTGGGGGTCATCAGAAATCATTAAGATGGAAAATCGCTGGTCATCCCCCTGGAGGCAAGCCTGCCATTCATCAACAGTACCAGCCCCCGAGGTGGCAATGATAACATCCACCTCGGAGGGGGTATTCGTCAACGCAGGGATATCATCAACACTATGCGACTCGGCAACAACTTCAATTTCGGCAATATCAGCAAGTAAAGTTTGCAAGCCTACTCGAACTGCGAGCGCCGGTGCGATGATGGCAACATAAATCGTTTCTTCTTCCATCTACAATCAACGGCCACGTCCACGAAGGTGACGACTGTGTCGACTATGACCGCCCCTTTTTTTATGCTTACCCTTGCCTCTCTTCCTGGGTACCCGTTCCCCGATCACCACATCCGCACTTTGCGGCTGGCCACCACGCAGTACTTCGATAGGTGTTGATTTGCCAACCACATCGCCCGAGAGATTAATGAGCAGCGTGTCATGGTCGGGTACAGGTGTACCACCCACACCTACAATGATATCACCAACCATCAGGTCGCTCTCACCGGAGGGGCTGCCCTCCTCGATGTGGGTCAGCAGCAGTCCAGTCGATTGCTCGCGCCCCAAAGATTCTTGAGACGCAGCAGGGATCTCTACGAATTGGCTTTGAATGCCCAGATAGCCGCGTTTAACGCTGCCATGTTCCGCCAGAGATTCAGCTGTTTTCCAGGCAACAGCTGCCGGGATGGACAGCAGCATGCCATGGGACAACCCGGAGGTATTGATTCCCAGTACCGCTCCCTCGGCGTTAACTAAAGAACCACCTGAGAAGCCCGGTAACGGGATAGCGTCGGTGCGGATGAAACGGTCGATCATACCGCGGCGACTGTGTACCGGACCGTCCACTGCGCTAACCACACCCAGGCTAGCCTCAATACCCGATGGCGTGGGGCGCCCAACTGCTAATACAAGTTCGCCGACCGCAGGCTCATCGAGGGCTACTTCAGCTGGCGTTAGCATCTGCTCCGAAAGACGCAGCAAGGCCAGGTCGCTGCCAGGGTCACGTCCCGCAACCTCGACAGGCACTTCATCGCCATTTGCGAGAACGATACTGATATTCTCATCACGTTCAACAGCATGGTCCGCGGTCAGCACTAAATCAGGTGCATAGGCGATTCCGCTGCTAGGTCGTCTACGGCGGGCATTAACCAATACCACCGCGTTCTCTGTATTGTTCACGGCTTCTGCCATAGCTTTGGAGATCTGTACAAAGATATTCTTTCCTTCACTCATTTGATATGTTCCTTTCTCTTACTCGAATTGGACATGCTAACTATACCGGAAAGAATATTTATGCACATCAGACGTTCGGAGGGGTAGGAACCTGGAAATATGGCTAGGGAGAGAATTCGCCGAAATAGACGGGGGCGGTGGCGAAGCCACCGCCCCCGTCTATTTCGCGTTTATTATGGTGTTTATTACGCTATGCACAATCACCATGCCACCATTTTAAAACGCGCAAGGCGCGCAAGGTATTCATACGACCAGGTTGACCAGCTTTCTCCATCTCGAAGTGGCGTAAACCGCTGGGGCCACGATATTGAGGCCAGTGCCCATCCTTACGGCGACGTTTGATCAGCAGATCGATGGCATCACACAAACGCTCATCACGCGGTGCATTTACAGCCTGGAAATAATCTAAGGCACGCAAGAAATCGTAATACCAGCGCGGTGGAAACGGGAAGCGAGTCATTCTATCATCGACAACTTCACCCGTTTTGTGCGAACGATATAAATTATGGATGAGCAAGAACTCGCGGCTGCGGGCTTGGGCATCTAGAACTAGGCCGGCTTTTTCAGGATAAGCCAGTTCATATTCGTGTAACCCTTCCAAGGCTGAGATCGTGGTATGGAAAGAGCTGTGTGTATCCCCAAGATGGGAGCGGCAATTCCAACCGTCATCCGCCATCTGCTGGTTCAATAGATGCTCAGCGACACGGTGCACGCGCGCATCTGGATAGCGAAAATAAGCCAGCACCGAAAGCACCATGCCAGTGATACAGGTTTCACTCTGCTTGGCATAACGAGAGAAGTTGATGCCTTCATCTTGAAAGAAGCCATTATCAAGTAAGAGTTCACAACCCTTCAAGGCTTGGGGATGCTTCGGCGGAAGACCGAGGTAGCGCAGGGTCAGCATGGTGTAGGTAGTTGATTTCCACTTGGGTGAATACAAACCCCCGCCCCATGTCCCCTCAGGATCCTGCAATTCAAGGAAGCGGTTCACCCAGCCTGATGTTGATGTAAGCGCTCTTTCATTCTCATAAACTTCGGTCGACTCGGACAGTAGATCGCGCTGCGTTTGCCAGCGAACCGCCGGATCTCCTTCCATAAGCCATTGAATAATGTTATTCTCGAGTTCCATATTTAACTTACCCATTTCATCATTATGAAGGTAATCTCCTAGCAAGCAGGATCGTCTATTGCCCTATATTTTATATCATAAAGATCTTCATCCACATGTTATAATTCCACCCAATCATGTCCAATTCAAACAATAAACCTACAGTATTAGCTGTCCTGGCTCACCCCGATGATGAATCCTTTGGCATGGGAGGCACGCTAGCTCTCTATGCTGAGCGCGGCACGGATGTCTATTTGATCTGTGCCACGCGTGGTGAGGTCGGTGAGGTCGGACCGGAATACCTCAAAGAATACACTTCGATCGCAGACCTGCGCGAGTCCGAGCTGCGCTGTGCAGCCGGGCATTTGGGCCTCAAAGAAGTATATTTTCTCGATTACCGAGATTCTGGAATGGTTGGGTCGGAAGACAATGATCATCCTGATGCGCTGTTCGCAGCGCCAGTGGAAGAAGTTGCTCAAAAAGTGGCGACATCTATCCGCGAGTTGAAACCCCAGGTGGTGTTGACGTTTGATCCCATTGGCGGATATCGTCATCCCGATCATATCCACATCCACGAGGCGGCAAAGCTGGCCTTCGATTTGGCTGGGGATGCCGCGTTCGAGAGCGATCTGCCCCCATACCGACCCCAGAAACTCTACTACCATACCATCCCCAAGCGCTTCATACGCTTTGCGGTTGGCCTCTTGAAATTGCTACGGAAAGACCCCAGCAAATGGGGCCGCAATGAAGACATTGACCTGACCCAATTGATAGTCGATTTTCCCGTTCATGCCAAGATCAATTACACGCCAGTGGCCAAACGCAAGGAAGCCGCATCCTATTGTCATGCCAGCCAGATTGGGCCAACCATTACTGGTGGAGCCTTTCGCTGGCTATTTCGGTTGTTTGGGTTTGGGAGCACAGATATCTTCATGCAGGCGTACCCGCCTCCCACAGATTCGAAAATCCATAAAGACTTGTTTGAAGGCATCCAATAATTTTCACAACATATAAGTGGAATTTAGCTCATTTGGGCTTAACTTGACGCTCGATAGGGGTGGTGTTATGATGCCGCGCATTGAGGCATTTTATGGAATATGACCCTCTGAAAGATTCTCCCCTCTCAGAAGAACCGATCCTACCATCAGAAACCCAAAACCAAGATTCCAGTCCATCAGAGCAAAGTGAAGAAGCGCTGAATTGGTTTGAGCAGTTCTGGGAGGGGATCGCTCACGCGGGCCTCGTTCAGCCTGCGCTACGAGTAGGGACCCTGGTGTTATCCTTGGTCCTGGTATTGGTGGTCATCTGGGCAATGCGTGCTTTCTACTCACAGGCTACCATCGATACACAATCTGAAGAAGGTTCAGGAGTCTTGGAAGCGTCCCTTCTAACCCCCACCCCTGACAGCCGGATTTCAGGTTTAATCATTGCAGCAATATCAAGTGATACCAACATACATGGCATCACCCGCAAGGCTGGCTTGCACACCACCATCCCTACGCGGCCGCGTGTCGATGTGATCAGTTATATTGTCGAAGCAGGCGACTCGGTATTTGGGATCGCTGAAAAATTTGGGCTCAAGCCTGAAACAGTCTTGTGGTCAAATTCCAATACGTTGCAAGATAACCCTCACCGCTTGCAGGCGGGGCAAGAGTTGAACATTATGCCCATCGATGGCACGTATCACAAATGGAGTCAGGGAGAGAACTTCGAAAAAGTGGCCGAGTACTACGGCGTTGACCCCCTGACCATCCTCGAATGGCCTGGGAATCACTTCAATATCTTCGACGTTCAACTCGATAGCTTGAACATCGATCCGGGTACGATGCTCATCGTCCCTGGGGGTCAGCGTGAGTTGATCGATTATGGGCCGCCGCGCATCCCGCGCGATAACCCTGCGGTAGCGCGCACCTATGGTCCTGGGCACTGCGGCACGTTGAGCGACGGCATTGTGGGAGATGGACTCTTCGTTTGGCCCGCAAATGAACACTGGCTCTCGGGATATGATTACAACCCTAACGCTAACCATCCCGCCATCGATATCGCCGGGGACACAGGTGACCCTGTCTATGCTGCCGATGACGGTGTAGTGGTCTATTCAGGATGGAGTTACAGTGGATATGGCAATTTGGTCGTTATCGATCACGGCAATGGCTGGCAATCCCTGTATGCCCATCTAGATACATACTATGTTGAATGCGGATTGAGCGTATTTCAGGGTGCCGCAATCGGGACAGTGGGTAACACGGGAAATTCTGCTGGCGATCACCTGCACTTCGAATTGATGTACGAAACTGCAAAGGTCAATCCCTGGAACTTCTTGCCTTAAAAAATACGTAGGGATGCTGAATTCAGCATCCCTACGCGAATTTGGGCAGTTTTTCGTCTTACCCAGGACTAAAGCTTACAACCATCGCTGCATGCGAAACAGCAACTCGGCGTAGCATCCAACGTTTCAGTGGAACCCAAGTCATAGAAACTACATCCTTTCTTTCAGTTTTTGTGTGCGATTGAAGCGCGCTTCGCGAAATTGTGCTCTCACTTTTCCAGCAGATACCGCCATCACGATAGATTGAATAGTTCCGATTTCTTCCTTCGAGATACCATTCTCTTTGGCAACGCCAAAGTAATGCTCCATTCAAGGGTGACATCCAACAGCCATGGCAGCCGCCAGGTGCAACATCAACGTAGTGGTTGGGTCTAGGATGTCATTATTTCGTGCCAAATCGTAGAAATTGTCGAAGGCTTTCAATTGGTCTTTAGTCAACATCATAAATCCTTCCATGTCAAAACCTTGGGTTTCCGACTTATACCCGGGGTCTCGCGTTTTACACAGGTTTTCTAGCAGTGATCTTAGCGCTGAAGATGGCCTTTTGGGGATCGAAATCTTTGAACGCGTCGCCATCAACTTCGATGATCTCTCCCTCTCCACCTTCGTTAACGACCAGTACAGCACGGCCATCGTTTTTCGCTTCTTCAACTTGAGCTTTTAATTCGGGATCAAGCTGATCAACAGCGGTGTCAATCATATCTTGCTCCCAATAGGATGCGGTCACATCGACATCCGTGAATCCAGCATCCTGAATGGCGGCGATATATTCCTTGACATCCAAAGCCCCGGCGATACAACCTGCCCAGGCACTCATGCTGTTCTTAATGGCATCGGGCAGGGGGCCATCGGTAACGATATCACTGACAGCAAGTCGACCTCCTGGTTTCAAGGATCGGTATGCTTCGCGAAAAACCTGGGGTTTGTCAGGGCTGAGGTTGATCACGCAGTTAGAAATGATCACATCAACTGTGTCATCGGCCACAGGTAGATGCTCAATCTCTCCCAGGCGGAAGTCGACATTCTCGGCGCCTAATTTTTCCTTATTAGCGCGAGCACGCTCGATCATCGCAGAGGTCATATCTACGCCAATGACTTTGCCCGTTGGGCCGACTTTCTTGGCTGCCAGGAAGCAGTCGATGCCGCCTCCAGAGCCAAGATCGAGAACGGTTTGACCCTCTTCCAAAGAAGCCAGCGTGACAGGATCGCCACAGCCTAAAGAAAGGTCTGTAACCTCTGAGGGGAGGTCGAAGGCATCGGAATCTTCATAGAGATGGGCAATGGAATCAAGTTGCACAACCTCATCGGGTCCGCAGCAAGTACTTTCAGTAGTTCCGCATCCGCAATCCGCTTGCTGGCCAGGTTGAAATTTCTCAGCGATATCGCCATAACGCTCACGCACCGCAACACGGATATCCGTTGGGTTGTTAGGATTCACAGTTTTTGAAGTCTCGGTAGTCATGTTTACTCTCCTTATATATTGAAATATTTATATTTATCGATAGGTATTGGTAAAAAAATAGGCGCGCCTTTATTCTGATACTTGGATCACCATTTTGACTGGCTGGCTGGGAGCAAAATCCTCAGCCACCTGGCAGCAGCCCTGGGCTAGGCGCTGCTGGTCAAGGGTGTATAAGACCTGCTTGCCACGCCGCTCGGATTTGACCAATCCAGCGTTCTTGAGAATTTTTAGGTGATGGGATACGGTTGGCTGGGCTACGTCTAACTTCTCGACAATATCGTTGACGCTGACCAGTTCACAACAGCACAACGCCATGATCTTTTGGCGGGTTTCATCAGCCAGTGCCTTTGCAAATTCAACCGTGTCTAGGACAATCGTTACTGTTTTCATATCGAAGGCTATCTATACGTCTTATATACTAATCGAAGTTTATCAATATGTCAAGCGCGCCAAAGATTCTCTTGCACACATATTTTCCAGTGGTATAATACCCCTCGCTCCGGGCGGTTAGCTCAGCTGGTTAGAGCGTTGCGTTGACATCGCAAAGGTCGTTGGTTCGAGTCCAATACCGCCCACAAACAGCCTCTTTTTGGGGCTGTTTTATTTTCTTTTTGGTGCTTGATTGGAGTAAGGTTAACATCCCTCTGGATAATGAACCGTGTCCAATCGAGTATTTGATACAAATATTCGATCAGATCATTTTCTCACAACCCAACGAAAGGTCCCGGATATTCTCGCCGGGGCTTGCTTTTTTGCTATCGTGAAATTTAAAACGATTAGGGATTTTTCAAAGCTTCATCATGCTTCCCAACAACCCTTAATCTGAGCACATCGCCAGGTAACCGCTCATATGTCATTCTGTAAGCTCGATCTGCACGAGCTTCATAAAGCCCCTTTGCGCCTTGAATGGGTTTCGTTTGCAATGATGGATGTCTCGGATCGTTAGCCAAGAGTCGGATAGCTTTTTGAACTTTCTTTTTGATTTGTTCTGGCAATTCTGCATAGGATTTTGTGAAACGGTCAGTAAGTTCAATCTCAGGCATTTTACAAATCCTCTAATGCCTCGATAGCACTTTCTGCATCTTCATAGCGAGATACCCGCCCAGCTTCGATGTCGGCTTGAGCTTCCCGCTCCATTTTTTGCCAACGTTCAGTCCAAAACCATGCTTGATCTGGGGGAATGGTAAGTACACGATCAATGACTAATTCGCCCTTTTCGTTTATTCTAAATACCAGATCATCACCTTCGTGTAAATCAAGTGCAGCTCGCACTTCTTTGGGTAGGGTAACTTGCCCCTTTTCCCGAAGACGTGCACGATGCTCTAATTGTTTATTGCTCATAATATATCTCCTGCTATTCCGAAATTTGGAAAGTAAGAATATCTTACCATATTATTAGGATAAATTGAAGAGTATGTAGATGTCTCAACCTTTAGCGCAATTCACGAACACAAAAGGTCCCCGGGAATTTCCACCGGGGACTTTACTATTCTTTTCCTAAAGTATTTTTACTCTGCTTCCACCTTCATCAGCACAGCTTGCACTGCCAGACGCCAATCGTACTCGCTGCTACTTTCGTCGTAACCCATGCAGGTGATCAGGGTCAGCATATCGTATTCTGAATGCGGCAGAGCCTTGAGAGTATCAGGCTTGACCTGCATGATATCGCGCACCTCGTAGATGTGCTGAATGCCCCAGGCGTGGATGATAACTTCATCTCCATGTTGCAGGGTGTGCAAGTCGACGAAGGGGCCGGGGTTGTTGTCTCGATCCCAGACATGGGCGGTGATAGCCGTGTTGCCCACCCAGGTGGGGTAAGCCGTACCGTGCAGGTAGCCAGCCTGATCGCCCAGCCAGGTCACATCCCAACCTCGGGCAGTGAGCGGCACACCCACAATGGGCATCTCAATACCCAGAGAGGGAATCTCCAGCCAGAAACCGTCGTAGGTCGTGTAAGCCATTTCAACAGGCTGCTGGGGTACAGTTTGCAGCATCCCCGGCGCAAAGCCGGTGTTGGGCAGCTGCGCGATACCAATCGCAAAGTAGCTCAATTGGCTGATCTCGGCGCACAGGTAGCCGTTTTCCTCAAAGGTGTTAATGACTGCTGCCCAGGAGCCGCCGCCATGCTGATGGAACATGTTCAAATTGTTGAAGTTCCAACCGGCGGCCTGCAGTTCAGCATTGGTGGGTTTGATGCAGACCTTCAAAGGCAGATCGAAGCTGGTGATCTGTTGGCTATTCGGCCCAAAGATCTTGATATCGAAGACGCGGCCGCCCAGTTGGAAGTTGTCACCATCCGAAGTATCAAGCTCGTTGATTACCAAGCGGGTGCCATCACTCAACAGTTCTCCAGGTATGATAACCCTCACCGGCCCATGGGTGTATGTTCCACCCGATGAACCGGCCGCGAAACTCCGGCCGCCATCGCCAGCTCCGCCGCCAGCATCATCGCCAACTCCGCCGCCAGCGCCTGGCTGCCAGGTTGTGACCACGTTGTAGGCGTTACCGGTGGTGTTCTTGAAGTGGATCCAGCCGATATTTTCCCCCCAGGCGTAACCGTCGAAGCTGCCATTATCCAAATTAATAGTCACGCCATCATTCGTAGGGTTAAAGTTGATCCAGCCCACGTTGGTGCCCCAGGCGTAGCCGGAGAGATTACCAGCCCCATCGTGGTTGACACCGTAGGTATCCGCGGCATCGTTGGCATAGATGTGAGCGCCTCCACCATCGTATGTACCCAACCTGATCCAGCCGATGTTTTCAGCCCAGACGTAGCCTTCGAGATGATCATCATAGATCGTCACCCCGCCGTTGGCGTCGTTGAAATTGAGCCAACCCAAATTGGTGCCCCAGGCCCATTTATCCGTGGGGTCGATATTGGCGGCGTAGGCAATGGTGAAAACCAATAGCAATAGGAGCAAGGCTAACAGCAATACAGGGTATAACTTACTTGTAGAGAGCTTGGTCGAATGCTGAGTTCGATTTCTGTTCTTCATGGAAATAATCCTTGCATTCTCTAAACTTTACAAATCCATGTTAAGGGGGGAGTCTCCTCCCTTCAAAGGGTCCAAGAATCTCAGGGGCCATTGCGAACCGACCAAACGTACCAGACACCCGACTTCAAGGAGGCGGCGTTGGCAACACCACCGTCCGGGTTCATGACATGGGCGCCGGCGGGATTAAATTCGTGGGTAGTACTCGACCAATAGTTGTTCGACTGGACACCAGTGAATGGTGCCCAAGCGGGCACATCACCCAGGCTGTATAGTTCATTGGCGTTGGGCAGCCGCCAGTCAGTTTGATGGCTACCGCTATTACTGGTATCGCCACAGCTATTGCTGTTCATCGTTCCATTGGTGTTGAGTTGGGCTACATCGGAGAGCGCTGTTGACCAGTTCCGAGTTGCATTTGGGCAATTGGCGTTTTTCAGCCAAATCAATTGGGTCAGGTTATCCGTCACGGTGCCATTACCATTATCTGTGAAACGTACAAAGTTGCCAGAGCCAAAGGCGGGCAGGTGCCCCAGTTGATACTCTCCGTCCTGGCCTGTGCCTGCGCAAACTATTGAATTACCACTACTGTCCCAGCAGCTGGTCTGGCCCGTCATAGGAGCGCCAGTTCCTTTGCCCGTTTGCAGCCCCCATTCGCCGCTGGTCAACCCCCAGTAGGTTTTCCCCGCGGTCACATCGCCCAGCCCGGCGCCGTTGGTGTCGTCCAGCGCTGGAGCTTTGCCCATGATCTCATCCAGCGTATTCATGGTACTCCCCGGCCCACTACTCGGTTCAGTGAATGTCGTCATCTTCGTGGCCGCTGTGCCGTTGGTCAGGCGTTGATAAATCTGCTCCAGCGTGTACATCTGCGAGCCAGCATCTGTAGGTGAGCCAGGGGAATCCGTGCTCCCGGCCAGCACCATGACCGTCACCACTAGGGAGAGTACAAATGCAAATGTAAGGATGTAGGTTGTGCGTTTGTAGTTAATCTTCATTATGTAAGTTCCTTTAAGTAATTTCAAGCACAAACCCAGCAATTTTGGTTGCTCGAATTAGCCTAGAAAGAGATCAGAAAAGGAAACACAGAAAATTGATGAGCGATTGAATGAATAGAATATTGATCGAGCATCTTCATAGCCACAAGGAATACAATAATCCGACATGGCGAATAATCGCGAGAAATAATCTCTTGTCGCGTAATTTATAGTTGTTAAATAGTAAATTTTTTTTCAATCGTTTTCATATTATAACTCTTCTAGATAAATAGAATCAGAATTCCCCCTTCGAGCTAAGAGATCCATGTCTCCACTCGACTATCGGACATGTCCGTGAGATCGACGGTTCAAGTCCTTCCGCGCCCGCCTTTTCCACAAAAGAATGAAGCATTCTATTTCTCCAAAAGTGTATCCCACCACGACTAGAAGATACATCGCAAAGGTCGTTGGTTCGAGTCCAATACCGCCCATGATTCAAAAGCAGGCCAATTGGCCTGCTTTTGAGTTTAAGAGTTTCAGCTTCGCTGAAACTCTAGCTGTCTCATATCAATTTCGAATTGAACCTGCCCCGTTTGCCTTTTATTACTGAATTACTCCCTCAGGTCAAAACCCACTCTTCTGCCCTTTTCAAATCTTGAAAAACCCTGACAGGAACACCGCGATTAACGGTAACAGTTTCCCAAAACATGGCATCAATCCAGATCAACTTGCGGTTGTAGCGATCGACCAGCGCGCCTGCGAAGGGTGTGAGTACCAAAAAAGGAGTAATAAATGCGACTTGCATAATGCCCATTGCGGTGGCGCTTTCAGTTTGTTGGTACATCCACAAGGTCATCCCAAACGTGGTCATGGCGGAGGCGATCACAGAGATCACCTGGCCGAACCATACTAGCAGGAAACCATTGAATCCAGAAAGGTGGTTATTTGTCATTTGGTTGAACGCAGTTGACCGATATTAAGGGATATCCCATTTGATAAAGTCGGCGTAATAATCCGAGTAACGCGGCCTGATCAAAGCTGCCGGTTAGGATCGTTGTGGAAAAACCCGCTGCATCTATTTCAACTTGGATCTCCATGGGTTCAATCCAGTCCGACCAATTTTCGCTGGGTTGACCAGCTATTTTGAGCTGGTAGGGAATGAATTGATCCAGGGTAAAAATTGATCTATCACAATCGTCATAATGTTTATTTTTCATGCTCATATATTATCAACACGGATTTATGATGTCATACCCCAAAAGGGTGAAGTGGAGGGTTAAATCAAATTAAAACAACCAGCAATTACCTTTACGGGTTGCTCAAATATTCTGGCTAAACTAGAAGCAGGTTTATTCTTTTTCCAGCAGCCCCAACGTTCTACCTTTACCGACGGCCTGCATCTGGTTATTAACCCCCAGTTTGCTGTAAATATTGCGGGTGTGCGTCTTGATGGTGTTCAAAGAGAGTACCAGTTTGGTAGCTATCTCTTGGCGGGAGAGTCCATCGGCGATGAGCTGTAAGACTTCCAATTCTCGCTCGCTCAAGGGCTCGATCCAATTGGTATCGGATGCTGTCGGTAGTTTTACAGTTGGCTTTTCAGGTTCAGTTTCAGGGAACGCGGCCACTAATTTCTGCACATAATCTGAAGCGATCCCTTCGGAAAGAGCATCATATAGCAACCGGGCCATCGGTGGCCCCTCATCTACAAAGATACGTAGGAAGCCTCCCGGTTCAGCCTGGGCGAGGGCTTGTTTAAGGGGTATCATGGCCTGAGTTGTGTCGCCCCAAGCTTGAAAAGCCAACGCCTGGAGTAACAAGGTTTCGATTTCTTTCGAAGTATGGCCACTCCCTTCTGTAGCCTTGTAGATCCGTTCTAGTAGATCAATTGTGTCAGCCGGCTGCCCTCTTGCAAAAAGAGTACGAGCAAGCGCGATATGATCCATATCTTGAATATTTTGGGGTTCACCAGATACGGATAGCCCTCGTTCACTCACCCATTGTGAAGCTTCCTCCAGCTTGTCTTGTATGAGCCATAAGCGTACCTGCCATGCTGTTTTTTGGGTCGTTATCCACGGAGGAACAACGCGGTTATTTGCTAGATCATCCATCTTCTTGATGACCGCTTCTGCACCGTCAATATCCCCGCTGGTAAACAAAACCCTGGTCAGGCACAAATTTCCCCAATCGATGACCGCCTTATCTCCCCCCTCGGTCAATTTGCTACCTTTTTGGGTTTTATGATTCGCCTCATCTAGATTGCCCTGCTCAGCTAAAGCCTCTCCCCAGATTGCCAATACCCAACCGGCCTCTGCTGTATGTGTCAGACCGCTTTTGTTAGCCAGTTGCCATTGTTGATGGCAAATCTCTGTAACACGTTCCAATTTGCCCCGCTGCCTGAGGTTGATGGCAAGCTTCATACTCGAAAGCAGATTCATATAGGTGTTACCAATTTCTTTACTCGTCTCCCACGCTTCTAACCTAAGCTGAGCTGCAACCCGCAAATCACCGTCTAGGAAGTAAGCACTCCCCAGAGAAACGGCAGCGCTGTTGCGCCAGATTAAATCGTCTTTCGATAAATATTCCAGAGCTTGTCGTGAATGCAGGTAAATCGCTTCTGTATCTCCTTCACGGAAGGCATACCAGGCCCTGATGGTGGACACCCGGCCCTGAATCTTCATCCTGTACGATTCATTTAGCGGATCTTGCGCTGACGCCAATGTATCCGCTGCTTCATTGGGAACCATACGCGCTGTTTTCTCAGCTGACTGAAGACTTTTTTCAGCCGCGTCTAGCTGGCCACTTGTAAATAGCTCCCAGGCTTGAAATACACACAGGTTTGGATTGGACAATAATAGCTCTTCAGGTAGAGTATCCAGCCAATACTGCAATTTTGAATGTTCCCCACGCATCCAACACGCATCGGCCTGTTCTTCAATCAGACGAATTGCCCGATCAAAATCATCAGCTTGCAATGCATGCTCAATCGCCTGATCAGGGAATCTATTCTCTTTGTACCACACACTAGCCTTATGGTGTAATAATATTTCCTGATCCAACTTTGTTTGTCGTAGACGCTGGCGCAATAAATCTCTAAATAGATGATGGTAGCGATACCAACGACGGTCATCGTCCAGCGCAATAATGAACAGATTGGCGCGATCCAGCATTTCAAGAGTTTCTCCGCCACTATCTTGGCTGGTGACCGCATCGCACAAGCTGCCATTCAGTCGGTCGAGTATGGCTGTTTGCAATAAAAAGGTTTGAATTCCTTCAGTCTGTTGTTCTAGTACTTCTTCAATCAAATAATCAAGCACATAGCGATGGCTGCCGGTGAAGGATTCTATGAACCCTTCCACATCTTGGCTGCCTTGCATTGATATGGCGGCCATTTGCAAACCAGTGATCCACCCCTCAGTCCGAGTTTCTAACGCGGCAATGTCAGCCGTCGACAGATTCAATTCCATTAACTGATTTAAAAACTCAGCAGCTTCAGCTGAGGTAAATCGCAGGTCTGCGGCGCGTAACTCAGTTAGTTGGCTGCGAGCGCGTAAGCGCGGTAAAGGGAACTGCGGGTCTTCACGCGTTGTGATCACCAGATGCAACTGGGGAGGCAAGTTTTCGATCAGGAAATTGAGACCCTCATGAACGAGTTGACTGTCAATCAGGTGGTAATCATCCAAAACCAGGACGATTTTTCCTGACAGGAGCGCGAGCTCGTTGATCATGGTAACCAAGATCTGTTCAGGAGGGGGTGGTTGCGGGGCTTGCAGCATCTGCAAAGCTCCAACACCAATTTCAGTATCCAAGCCTGGGAGGCGATTTAGCGCGCTGACGAAATAAGTCAAGAAACGTACCAAATCGTTATCTCCCTCATCCAGAGACACCCAGGCCACCAAAAAAGGAGACGACGCGTCGTCTCCTTGGGATTTCAACCAGTCTGTTACTATGGTGGTTTTGCCAAATCCAGCTGGGGCCGAAATAAGGGTTAGTTTTCGATTTAGGCCACGGTTGAGTGTTTCGATCAGATGGGGGCGAGAAACAAGTTCAGGACGGGCCGCCGGGACAAAGAGTTTGGTGAGCAAGATGGGAGCGGGCATCAGTAAAATTATATCTTGATTCTATTCTATTATTACAGCGCAAGGTTGGCTGAAAGCCGTGCCAAGCGGCGCTTGCGATG
>CAYTKR010000097.1:0-20139 GCA_964438295.1 uncultured Anaerolineales bacterium | reverse complement strand
CTGCCATACGATCCCTGGATTACTTCTACGCCTCCCCATGGTTCGAAGATATTGCCTGGCTCGCCAGCATATTGCTGATATTCAGCATTACCTATCACATGATCCATTATGAGCGTGGACGAGATCAAGCCGCGACAGATTTCGCCATCACAGTTTCTGGCATCTTTTATATTGGACTGCTAGGATCATACTTGATTTTATTGCGCAGTCTGCCGGAAGGGGTTTGGTGGGTTCTTACGGCTCTGCCAGCAGTATGGTTCGCCGATTCCGGAGCCTATTTTTACGGGCGCGTGTATGGTAAGCACAAATTAAGCCCCAGACTCAGCCCCAAAAAGAGCTGGGAAGGATACATTGCAGGGATTATTGTCAGTATTGCAGGTACTGCTGCCTTTGCCGCCCTGTGGAGGTTACCTGCAGGTTCTGCGACCGAACTCACTGTTATGCGAGGCGCGATCCTGGGATTGGTCATCTCCATTATTGCCCCACTAGGCGATTTAGGGCAAAGCATGATCAAGCGCCAATTTGATATCAAGGATTCTAGCAACCTGATCCCAGGTCATGGAGGCGCATTCGATCGCATCGATAGTTGGTTATGGGCTGGAGTAATAGGGTATTACATCATCACCTGGTTTTTCATCTCGTAGCATGATCCCGAAAAATTTGCATATGCCCCTACGCACTTCTATTTTTCGAGGAAATGCGTAACGTAGATACGGAGAATTTTAGGAGTAATTTAATGTCGCATTCCAAACCTTCTCGTAACCTGGCATTGGAGTTGGTACGCGTGACCGAAGCAGCCGCGCTGGCTTCAGGCAGGTTCATGGGCCGTGGGCAAAAAGAGGCCGCAGACAAAGCCGCTGTTGACGCTATGCGTCTAGTTTTAAACTCAATTGAGATGGATGCAGTCGTTGTCATTGGGGAAGGGGAGAAAGATGAAGCGCCAATGCTATTCAATGGAGAAAAATTGGGGACGGGAGATTCCCCTGCTGTTGATATTGCTGTAGACCCAATCGATGGTACTCGACCACTAGCGAATGGCTTTATCAATTCGATCGCCACAGTTGCCATCGCTCCGCGAGGAACGATGTATGATCCTGGCCCCTTTATGTATATGGATAAGATTGCCGTGGGTCCTGAAGCAGCGGGCATGATTGATATTAACGCCCCTGTCGAGGTTAATTTACGACGAATTGCGCGTATCAAAGATATGCATGTCAATGATCTCACCGTTGTTATTCTCGATCGGCCTCGCCACCAGCAACTGATCCAGGAGATACGTGAATGTGGCGCTAGGATTCGACTCATCCCCGATGGTGATGTTGCCGGTGCAATGATGACATGCTGGCCCGATGCCGGAGTCGATGTACTCATGGGAGTCGGTGGGACTCCGGAAGGGGTGCTAGCAGCCTGCGCGCTCCGTGGAATGGGTGGCGAGATCCAGGGTAAACTCTATGCTCGAAACGACGATGAAATCGCTCGCGGAAAAGATATGGGGTTTGACTTCGAGAGGATGCTCACGATCGATGATCTCGTTGCTTCTGATGATGTGTTCTTTGCAGCCACCGGTATCACGGACGGTGCTTTGCTAGATGGTATCAAATATTTCAGTCACGGAGCGCAGACAAGCAGCCTGGTCATTCGTGGCCTAACAGGATCTGTTAGAGAGATGAATGCTCGTCACAATTTCGAAAAGCTCAACCCGATGAGCGAGGTTGAATACTAGAATCAACCCAAACTGCGCCCGATGTTCCACTTTGGGACGCCGCACTTTGATTTGACAGCCTTTTTCAGGCATGTTATTATTCCGCCGACAATTTAATAAACCCCTAGCGACGCTCTTATCCAGAGAGGTGGAGGGACCGGCCCTGTGAAACCTCAGCAACCAGGATTAGTCGGATAGTCCAGAAGTCTAATAGTCTGAACGTTCCAAAACTATATGACTATTGAACTAATGACTATTAGACTACCCCAGGTGCTAATTCCGGCAGAGGGATATTCTGGAAGATGAGAGGGTGCTGTACATTAGCGTGCATTGCCCCTCACAGCTAGAGGGGCATTTTCTTTACCTGGAGGTAAGTATGACAACCACCTTTATGAATTCACCAAAACTGCTCTTTACTTCAGAGTCTGTCACCGAAGGTCATCCTGACAAAATGTGCGATCAAATAAGCGACGCGGTCTTGGATGCTTGCTTGGAGCAAGACCCCTATTCCCGAGTCGCCTGTGAAGTCGCCACGAAAACCGGTTTCGTTGTATTGATGGGCGAAATCACGACGCAAGCGCAATTCAACTATGATGAGTTGGCTCGCAGAGTGATCACCGAAATCGGATATGATCGTGCCAAGAAAGGCTTCGATGGAAATACCTGCGGTGTTCTGGTCGCGATTGCCAAACAGTCTGGCGACATCGCCATGGGCGTGGACAAGGCCCTCGAAGCAAAGAGCGGTGAGATGACCGAAGAAGAAATCGAGGCCATTGGCGCTGGTGATCAGGGAATGATGTTTGGTTACGCCTGCAATGAAACTCCGGCTTTAATGCCTATGCCAATCTACCTGGCTCACAAACTAACCTTGAAGTTAGCTGAAGTACGCAGGAATGGCACATTGCCCTGGGTCCGCCCTGATGGCAAAAGCCAGGTGACAGTTGAGTATGCTTTTGGTAAACCAGTTCGCATCGACACGGTCTTGATCAGCACCCAACACAACGACGATGTGACACAAGAAGACATTCGTGCAGGTTTGATCGAACATGTCATCAATCCCGTTCTGCCCCCTGAGATGGTGGACGATGAATTGAAAATCTTTACTAACCCAACCGGACGATTTGTGATTGGTGGCCCTCAGGGGGATGCCGGCGTAACCGGAAGAAAGATCATCGTCGACACCTATGGCGGCATGGGACGCCACGGTGGTGGTGCCTTCAGTGGCAAGGATGCCACCAAAGTTGACCGCTCAGCAGCGTACGCCTCTCGCTGGGCAGCCAAGAACGTTGTGGCCGCAGGATTGGCCGAACGGTGTGAAATTCAGGTGGCTTACGCCATCGGTGTGGCCCATCCATTGAGCGTCAATGTAGAAACTTTCGGCACTGGGAAAATCAGCGATGAAAAGATCGCAGATCTGATCATTGAACACTTCGATTTGCGCCCTGGCGCAATCATTCGAGATTTGGGCCTCCGCCGCCCAATCTTCCGGCAAGTTTCCGCCTATGGGCATTTCGGCCGTGATGATCTGGATCTACCATGGGAACGCACCGACAAGGCAGATACGCTACGTAAGGCAGCGGGTTTATAACCCAATTTAGACTCAAGACCAATTTCTATTGAAACCAAAGACCCGATCTCATTTCAAGATCGGGTCTTTGGTTTATCTGGAAATCCCCGTCATGCTTTTGGATATCGCGGGATTGTGGGATTAGATATGCGCTTGAATTTTTTTGATGATCTGTTTCTTAGGTCGATATCCCGTCATGCGCTCCTTGACAGCACCATTTTGGAAGAGCAATAGGGAGGGAACCCCCATAACCTGATACTGCATGGCGATCCCTTGATTGGTGTCCACATCGAGTTTAACAACTTTTACCTGGCCCGCCCAATCATCGGCTAATTCATTGACAATGGGTTCGAGCATCTTACAGGGTCCACACCAAACTGCAGTAAAATCTACCAACACAGGCGTATCGGCATCGAGAACTTCTTCCTGGAATGTTTCTTCAGTTACATATTGCAAATCACTCATGCGTTCATGCTCCTAAGATTGTCTGAGTTCAACGATTTCTAGCGGTAAGATACTACTTATCAAGGAGAAAAAAGTCAAGGTTTACGTTGACGATCAAATATCTGCGTGATAGAATTCAGCGCATCACGGGCGCGTAGCTCAATGGCAGAGCAGTGGCCTTTTAAGCCATTGGTTGCAGGTTCGATTCCTGCCGCGCTCACAATACTTCTTGCCGCCGAATGGCGGCATTTTGTATGAGAGAGCAATGTCAACCCCACTTTATTGACGCAAAGCATACCTCCAATCTTACTCAACCAGTTGTTCTGGATAAAAAAAACGCAATGACAATATGCCATTGCGTGATTTCTTTTAAATCTTGTGGGCGCGAATGGACTCGAACCATCGACCTCACGGACAAGTCCGTTAGTCGAGGGGGGACATGATTCTATCCTTTTCTAATGTTGCCCCGACCGAAATCAGAATTCAATCGTAACATTGAAGTATAATAGACATATGCAAATAATTGATCAACTACGTGAAAAAATTTCAAAAGACAAATTCGAATTTTCTAAGCATGCTGTTGATCAGTCTATCATTAGAGAGATTTCTGTCCAAGAAATCCGAAGTGCGGTAGAAGTTTGTGAGATCATCGAAGATTACCCAGAAGATAAGTATGGTCCAAGCTTGTTGATCTTTGGAATGACGGATAAGAAACGACCGATACATATACAATGTAGCTATCCTTCCCGATCGGTTGTCAAAATAATAACGGTATATGAACCTAATCCTGAGAGTTGGATTGATTTTAAAATACGGAGATAGCCATGACTTTAGAAAATAAAAAAGAAACACTAATTGAAAAAGAAGTCACCTATACATTGTTTAAAGATGGCAAATTTTACATTGTTGAAAAAGTACCTGCACGTGTAGATGCAGAAACGGGTGAACAATATTTCTCACCCCAAACTGTTGAGAATTTACAAAAAATTATTCAAGGGCAGCAGAAACCCGCCCGGACAATTCAAACCCCGGTTTTCACATTTGCGTAAGCATCACCCCGCTGATACATTAAAGACCCCGTTTTAGAGCGGGGTCTTTTGATATCAAAATTGTTGGGGCAATCAATTTATCGAAATCATTATAAGGCAAAAATGCCAAGCGTTACCTGGCATTGTTTAGTGAAAAAGATGGGCGCGAATGGACTCGAACCATCGACCTCACGGATGTGAACCGTGCGCTCTAACCAGCTGAGCTACGCGCCCTGAGCAAGCGGGATTATAGCAGAGGAGTTTTCCATTGACAAGCGGCCCGCCAACTCCCGGAATTCAAATTACACCTTTGGTTCTAAATCTATTAATCGCAGGTCAGATCAAACGGAAGCATTCTATAGAAGGTAACATAACCTCGCTGTAGTTCATCACATGCAAGATAGCTGTAGACAAACTCTTGTTCAATATCGTTAAAGAGCACCCACTGGGATTCCATAGGCTCGAATGTCAAGAAATGATCTTCATCCAAAGTACGGATATACACTTCGATGCGTTCAAAGGTCCTGTTTCGGATCTGAATAGTAGCAGGTCTAATATAATCGGAAGTATCGTAATGGTTGTTTGCCTGGCCAATTAATCCCGCCGTTGAACCACAGATAGGATTATGCATGGTCTTATGGGTAGTAAAGTCAATTGTGCCAATTTTAGTGAGATTACAAGATTCCATCGTGAAGGCATACCAACCATTTTTTATGATAAAGAAGCCTTCAGAATCCGCGGGAACTGTTAACTCATATTCAGCCGGTCCATAGAGCCAGAGCGTTAAATCGAATTGACTTTCATTGTAGACCCAAAAGAATATTTCCCGTAGTTCATCATCGTCATCATCAGCTGCCATTGCAAAACTGGATGGGATCACCAACGCGCAGAGCATTGCTACCAGAATGATCATACGGAGAAGGGTGGAGTTTTTCTTCATGCCAATCTCTCCTTTCGAGAAATCCGTTAGTGGACATCAAATCTGATTGGATTCAATTGTCTGATTACATTATATCTTAATGCAAGAATTGTGCCGTAGCTGACAAAACTGTCGGTCTGTTTCTGTTGAGAGATTACCAATAACCGAAATTCTCGCTGGAAATCCTGCTTGGTTTATTTATAGGAAAATTGTAATAGTTAGGGAATAAACTCAAATTCGCCAAGCGGCCAATAGATCAACCACGCCCGGCGCGTAACATCTTCGAGAGGAATCGGACCAATGGTGCGTGAATCTCGTGATGCGACCCTGTTATCTCCCACAATGAAGACATGTCCTTCAGGTACGAGTGCAGCTGCATACTCGCTGCCCCCAAAATGAGTAACCCATGGTTCATTGAGCATCTCGCCATTTATGTACGTATGTCCATCCCGAACGGCAACCACCTCCCCTGGGAGAGCCACCACGCGTTTGATCAGACCTGCATCGGTACCCTTCTGATCAGCCACAACGATTTCTCCACGATTGGGGGCGCGAAAACGATAGGAGATCTTTTCCGTCATCACCCTATTGCCGACATACATGTTAGGTTCCATACTGGAACCCATCTCAATTTCAACTGCTTCTACCACGTAGACATTGACAAAGAGAGCAATCAACAACGCGGGGAGCACCACCGTAATGATCTCCCACAATAACTTCAAGGTGATGCTGGAAAGTTTCAAAGTTTTTTTCATTACTCTGTATAGAAAGCCAAGCCTAAGGCACCTGGTCCGATATGACTCCCAACAACTGGGCTAACGGGTGAGCGATGTAAGATCATTGGGTTGAAGCGTTCTCTGACCCTCTCGGCGAATGAATCGCCCTCTCGCGGAGCATCAACATCTACAACGGCTGCTTCGGCCATCTGTCTTCCCCCAAGTCGCTGTTCAGCGATCTGCAGGATTTCTGCGAGAGCCTTGCGCTTGGTTCGAGCTTGTGATAATGGTTGAATCAAACCTTCCTTGAATTGCAGGATCGGCTTGATACTCAGTGCTGTGCCCAGCAATCGTTTGGCCGTACCAATGCGCCCGCCTTTATGCAGGTATTCAAGCGTATCTACCATGAAAAAGAAATGGATCTTCTCTTGAAGTCCCTCGGCCGCCGCAACGATCTCTTTTGCAGACTTCCCTGCAGCCGCGGCACGAGCAGCTGCCAGAACCATGAAGCCCGCGCCCATAGAACCCTGCAATGAGTCCACTACCTTGATGGAAAACTTAGAAAACTGCTCCCGGGCTGCTCGCGCGCTATCGACGGTTCCGCTAATTTTCGAAGAGACTAACACACTGACCACACCAGCAGCATCTTCGGCCAATTTCCGATAATAGTCGATGAATTCCCTTGGTGACGGTTGAGAGGAGGTAGGCAAGGTTTTGGACTCCTTCAATCGACGGTAAAACGTTGACAAGTCAATATCCACACCATCGCGAAAGCGCTCGTTATCCCAATGCAGCCACACAGGGATGACGGATATGTTCAGCCCTTTTCTAACATTCTCAGGGATATGAGTAGAACTGTCGGTAAGAATGACAATCTTATTTTCGTTCATTTTTTCTCCTTGAGTAATCCAAAACCAACACCCAGCGCAATGGCAGAAAGCATCCCGATTATAACCCCAATGAACTTCCGTTTCTGTTTAATCGCTACACCTGCAGCAACGCCCAGGCCTACCGCAGCAACTTTATTTACTTGAACGACGATTTCGTCTGCTTCTTCTTGAGTATGACCACGCTCAACCAGACCCCATTTGAGTATTGGCCCACCGTCGATCCCTGGGATGGGTAATAGTGAAACCGTAAATAGAAACAGATTCGTGTCGATCCCTGCGTGCGTGATTTCGCGAGCGATCGAATTTTCTGGCAAGAATTTTCTAAGCAGCCAAAAAATTCCCAATAGCAGGGAGTTGATGACTGGACCGCCCATGGCGCGTGCAATATGCTGTCTCGGCGTGACATTGGGATCATCGATATCGTAGTAAACACAAAGCGGCATTCCCCAGGCCACCCTGAGAGCATCCATGGGTTGACCTACCCACTTCGCTGTAAGCGCATGGGCTAGATTATGGCACCATTCCGAGCCCAGGATAACGACCATTTTTTGGCCACTTATATAAATGGTCTCTCCGAAAGGGCGTTCGGGATGGCTCTTGATCCCTAAACGAGTTAGTATTCCCCATGCTACGAGCTGAGTCAGGGGCAGCCACGTGTTACCTACCACAACAACGGGAGTACCGAAGATTTCACCAACTTCGGTGGGGGGATTCGGCGAGTCGAGTTGGGGAGTCTGAATCATGGATTTTGTTCTCGGCAAGCAGAATGTTCTTGCGTATCCCAATCATAGTGGATGAATAGTATAAGTCAAGGACATTTGCTGAAGTTGAGTCAAAATCAATTGCAATATCCCAGCAATTTCTAATTTAGGGTACACTTTGTATTACGGAAACTTCATTGATAACCTTAGGAGACAAGGTATGCAACCCCCTCAATATAAAGACCTCGATCTCTCCTCGCGAATATTATTAGGCCCAGGTCCCAGCATGTCAGCACCTCGCGTCTTGCGAGCGATGGCTCAACCACCGGTTGGTCACCTGGACCCTGAATTCCTGATGATCATGGCCGAAGTGCAGGAATTATTGCGTTTCGTATTCCAAACGGAAAACGAGTTAACCATCCCTGTCTCTGGGACTGGAAGCGCAGGAATGGAAGCCGCCTTGTGCAACTTCATCGAGCCAGGTGATAGTGTTCTCGTGGCGGTCAATGGCTATTTCGGTGATCGCCTGGTCGATATGGCGGGTCGTTATGGTGCCCAGGTCGACCGCCTGGATCGTCCCTGGGGTGAGGTCTTCACTCCGGAAGAGGTCGAAACCGCTTTGGGACAGGCCAGCTATAAACTGCTTGCCATTGTGCATGCCGAAACATCTACTGGGGCCCGACAGCCTGATATTGATAAAATTGCTGCCGCAGCACATCGCCATGGCACGCTGCTTGTATTGGATACTGTCACTTCCTTGGGGGGGCTTCCGGTAGAGATCGATGCCTGGGATGTCGATGTAGCCTATAGCGGCACGCAGAAAGCGTTATCATGTCCCCCAGGATTAGCGCCATTGACCGTAGGGACACGAGCGCGCAAAGTTTTGGAAAATCGAAAAAGCCCCGTAGGGAATTGGTATCTTGATCTCTCTTTGGTGACGAAATATTGGGGCAGCGAGCGGACCTATCACCATACCGCCCCAGTCAATATGAACTATGCCTTGCGAGAGTCCTTGCGCATGGTCGCCGAAGAGGGCCTGGAAGCGCGTTTTGCCCGTCACCACGAACATGCGCAAGCGCTGTGGGCTGGATTGGAGAAACTTGGTTTGCCGCCGCGCGTACCCGAAGCGTACCGCCTGCCCACATTGACTACACCCCAGCTGCCAGATGGACTGGATGAAGCCGCCATCCGCAGTGCCCTTCTGAACGATTACAACATCGAGATCGCCGGCGGATTTGGCCCCCTGGCTGGACAGATCTGGCGCATCGGGCTAATGGGATTCAGCGCACGTCGTGAGAATGTCGCCCTGTTGTTGGCCGCTCTTGGAGAATTGTTGTAAGTATTAAAGCCTGAAACAGTCTGACCACAGATCCGCCTGTGACGCTGACCGTGTTGCCGTAGTCACGCAGGGTGAGGCTGCCCAAGAAATTTTCGGATAGGTTCTAACTTGTCCATTTATCCTCTCTATGGCACAATAAATCTAACATCCCTCTTCCAACATCTACTCTGAAACTCTCATGTCTCGCTGGATCGGTTTTATCATCACCATCATCATCGGTATCGGCCTGGGCCTATTCTACGGCTGGGTAATCGATCCTGTGGACTATGTTGATACCACACCCGACAGTCTCCGTCAGGATTATCAGGCTGATTACGTTCTCATGGTTGCAGAGGCTTATCAACTGGAACGCGACCCTGCAGTGGCAGTAGGCCGTCTGTCTTTCTTAGGCGGGTCTGATCCCCTACAAACCACGCACCAGGCTGTTGATTTCGCCAATGAGGTAGGCTATTCCCAATCCGATCTGGCAAAATTGGAACTGCTTTTAGAAGGGGTCGAATCTCTGTCAGTTCCTACTCAGAACACTCCCCAGGGGGAAGCACCATGACACGTGAGAGTCGCGGTCCCTGGTATTTGCTGACCGGCCTGATCTTGGGGTTCGTCGTGGGATTGATGTATACCTGGGTCTTTTCGCCTACAGAGTATGTCGACACGCATCCAGATGCTCTACGACCTGACTATAAAGATGCGTACCGGGCTGCTATTGCTTCAGCATATTCAGTCACAGGGGATATGACACGCGCCAAGGCGCGTCTGGCATTGTTGAATGATGAAGAGCCTGCAACCATCCTAGCAGCCCAAAGTCAACGCTATCTGGCAGAAGGGTATTCATATGATGCTGCCTTGGCGCTGGCCAGGTTATCTGCAGATTTGGGGGAAGCCCCAGCATCCGCACCGCGCACGGCCACCTCATCACCGGCCCCATCGGAAACACCCTTTCCAGAAGTCACCGCCACGGAAGAAGCAGAAGAAGAACTAACCCCCTCGGAGACAGTCGAAACCCCAATCGAGACGACCACCCCTGAGGTGACTGAGGAAGACCTGCCAGCGACCACGCCAACCGCGGCCGCGTCGCTAACGGCGACCCAAACTCGCACGCCTATCCTGACCTTCACGCCGCTTCCCACCCGCACGCCCACACCGACATTGGCACCTCCGTTCGTGTTGCGAGAACAAGCTCTTTTATGCGATCCAGAAATGGGAGATGCAGTCATCGAAATTGTTGTCCAAAATGCGCTGGGCGAGGGCATCCCTGGTGTAGAAATCATCATCCATTGGGACGGCCAGGAAGAGCATTTCTTCTCTGGGTTGAAACCTGAGATGGGATGGGGCTATGCAGATTATTCTATGACGCCCGAAGTGAACTATACGCTGCACATTGGCGAGGGTGGTGAAGCTGTGGATTTGTTCGTGCCAGAATGTTCTGATGATCAAGGGGAACGGTACTGGGGTGGCTGGCGTTTAATTTTTGCCCATCCTTAGAATTAGAGTGCTTCGCTTGAAGTCTCCTATTGAGTGTTTTAGATGAAGAAAAATATACTGGTATTTGGAGTGGCAGCATTGGCTTTGGTTGGGTTGGCTGCCTTTTTGATATTTGTCCTCTTCCCCAGCCTGGGAACTGCCCCTAGACCTGCAGCAGAGGTCAATAGCACCATCGGCTTTGGTTCGGACGCTGTGCGGGCAAAGGTCGTGGAAGTGCTCGAAGAAGAAAAAGTTCGCCTGGGGGGTGTAGAGCAAACGTATCAATTGTTACGTGTCGAGCTTTTGGAAGGACAATGGGACGGATTGCTACTGGAAGTCGAATATGGCAAACGTCAGGTGCGACCTGAGGGGTTGAATATCTCACCAGGAGATCAGGTCATAGTTAGCGTGGGGAAAAATCCGAGTGGAATAATCAGCGCATTCTTCATGGATTTTGTGCGCACCGGCCCAGTGTTATGGCTTTTCGCCACCTTTGTACTCTTCAGCGTGCTGATCAGCGGCTGGAAAGGGGTCCGTAGTCTGGTTGGCATGGCGATCAGTTTGAGCGTGATCATTTTCTATATCATCCCAAAAATTTTGGAGGGTCGCGATCCAGTTTGGGTGAGTGTCAGCGGAGCCTTTTTTCTTCTAGCCGTGACCTTATATCTGGTTTATGGTTGGACGCTGAAGACTCATGCCGCCGTTTTAGGCACATTGATCTCGCTGATCGTTACAGCTTTATTGGCAGGTTTCTTCGTCGATCTCACACGACTAACAGGTTTCGGCAGCGAGGAGGCTTTGTTCCTGATCCAGCGTTCCGAGATCCAGATCAATCTGCGCGGCCTGGTTCTGGGAGGCATGCTGATCGGTGCGTTAGGTGTGCTGGACGATCTGGTGATCACCCAGGCGTCAGTGGTTTTTGAGTTAAATAACCTCAACCCTTCGCTGGGGCTGCGTGATCTCTATCGCAGAGGGATGCGCATTGGCCAGGATCATGTCGCCGCCACAGTGAACACCTTGGTATTGGCTTATGCGGGGGCTGCGCTGCCCCTTTTGCTGTTGTTCTCTCTTTCCGAAGAGCAATTTTCCCATCTCCTAAATTTAGAGTTCGTCACCGAGGAAGTGGTGCGCACTCTTGTGGGTTCATTAGGCCTAATCGCTGCGGTCCCTCTGACGACCTTGCTCTCTTGCCTGGTAGCCCTCTACCATCACAAATTAGGACCGTGGCGTCGATTCTTAGGCCCAAAGATGAAGGCTGATAATCACAGTCATGTGCATTAGAGCGTAAGGATATTGCATGTTATGGTAGCAGCAACAATTGTTTCAGCCGCTTATGTGGCGTTCCAAATGATGGCCGATGTTGCCAGCTTGCGGATTGTGATGATCGCCGGTTTCTCTATCGACGCGGGCACATTCATATACCCATTCACTTTTACGCTGCGAGATTTGGTCCATAAGACTGCTGGCATCAAAGCTTCACGCGTGTTGATCATCACGGCCGCGGTGCTTAACTTAATCATGGCGGTTCTGTTCTGGTTGACCTCTATCCTGCCCCCAGACCTGGCAGTTGGGCCCCAACTGGAGTTTGGCCTCGTGCTCTCCCCGGTTTGGCGAATCGTATTTGCCTCCATCGTTGCCGAGGTGATCGCAGAGTTAGTCGATACCGAAGGCTACCGCCTATGGGTAGAAAGAGTTACCAATCGGTACCAGTGGTTGCGAGTATTGGTGAGCAATGCCTTCAGCATCCCGGTGGATAGCCTGCTGTTTAGCTGGCTGGCTTTTGGCGGGGTTCTGCCCAACGCTGTGGTATGGTCAATCTTCGTCAGCAATGTGATAATCAAAGGTCTTACAACGCTGATCAGCTTGCCAGGCATTTACCTGGTCCGCGAGAATCCCAAATTATCATGAGAAATTGTTCGATAAATTGGTTGCGGGTTGCTACAACCAATTTATCGAAATATCTATTGAAGGAGCCAAATTATGATCCCTCTTCGAGATGAAATCCCTACCCGTAGAGTGCCCATTGTGAATTACGCATTAATTGCCGTGAATGTATTGGTATATCTATTCCAAAGTATGTTAGGACCGCAAGAACAGACCCTGGTTTATGAATTTGCATTGATTCCATTCCAGTTCACCAGTGGGGTAAGCTTGGGCGATATCACTGACATCTTCACCAGCATGTTCATGCACGCTGGCTTGGCGCATATCGGCGGCAATATGCTGTATCTGTGGATCTTCGGCGACAACGTCGAAGACCGCATGGGTCGCGGTCGCTATATTGTTTTTTACCTTATCGGTGGAGTTGTTGCTTCCCTGGCCCACATATTTACAAACCCTGGTTCGCAGATTCCTACCGTAGGAGCCAGCGGTGCCATCGGCGCGGTTTTGGGTGCCTACCTGGTGCTTTACCCCCAAAGCCGGGTATTGACTTTGATACCCCTGGGATTCTTTATCCGCCTTTCGATGCTGCCCGCCGCATTGGTCTTAGGATTGTGGTTTGTGCTGCAATTCTTTTCTGGTGTGATTTCCCTGGGTGGTCCGGATGTGGGCGGTGTGGCCTTTTGGGCGCATATCGGTGGCTTTCTAACCGGCGTGGTAATGGCAAAAATCTTCGCCAAACCCGAGGAACCAGCCTATCTGGTGCATTGGTAAATTTGGAATCTCCAGAATTTACCGAGTTGATTTCCTCTTTTTATGGGTGAGTAATTGGCCGCTCCGAGCTCTACTTCTCACTCAACAAATAAAAAACTAGTTGGAATTTTTCTCGAGTGAATCTAGTCATTAATGCAGACGATCTAGGGTTTTCCCCTACCGTCAACCAGACCATATTTGAATTGCACAAGCTGGAGCGTCTGACCAGCGCCAGCCTAGTCGTTAATATGCCCGCCAGCCAGTTGGCACTAGATTCGATCAAGGAACACCCTGGGTTAAGCATAGGGATCCATCTCAATCTTACCAAGGGAGTGCCGGTATCCCCTGGTGCGAAGATGCCTTCTTTGGTGAATGGAAATGGCAAGTTTTACTCTGCACCCTTTTTCTATCCCCTCGCTCTAGCGAAAGCAATCTCCTCAAGGGATGTGGAAATCGAATGCCGAGCGCAAATCGAACTTGCACTCGAGGCCGGGATACAGCCCTCTCATTTAGATTCGCACAACCATTGGCACATGCTGCCACCTTTTTTTGAACTCGTTCAAAAATTTGCCCAAGATTATGAAATCCCCTGCGTGCGGCCAACAAAATTGCGCGGCGCGCTGCTGCCTTCAAAACTCTGGCTGAGAATCTCTGTTGATCGCCAAATTCATCATCAACACCCAGATTCAATTCATTACCAAATTGCTATGGATGATTGGATGTCATTCTCTGGCAAGCCGCGTGCTCTCTTCTTCAGCAACACCTTGAGAAGAATTTTGAACAAACCTAATGTGACTCTGGAGCTGATTCTCCACCCCGGCCGCGCTTTCGACCCAGATTTCCCTCCCGATAGCATCTCTCCCAAACGCCGCCAGTGGGATTTCGATTTTGTTACCAGCGTAGAGTTCAATAATTGGTTGGACTCAGTAGATGGAAGTATTCTCTCGTCACGGCAAAAACAATAATTATATATTTTGAGCCATTGCGCACCCCACTAAAACGCTTCTCGTCTGAATTTGTCTTTGTCAACCTAAAATATTGCAATTTCACCTAATCTATACTAAACTCTTGCTCATTGAAATAATCTAAACACGGTTCCTTTGCCCCTCAGCTTCGCTTCGGAGCACTGCGTATGGAACCGTGTCCTTGAGGAATAACACTATGGAATGGCTATCTTCCCCCGAAACCTGGATTGCACTACTAACCCTGACAGCCCTGGAAATCGTCCTGGGCATCGATAATATCATCTTTATTTCCATCCTAGCAGGGAAACTCCCAGCTGAACAGCAAGAGCGCGGCCGTCAGATCGGTTTGGTCATGGCTATGGTCATGCGCGTCTTGTTACTCTTCTCTCTGGCATGGC
Source organism: uncultured Anaerolineales bacterium (assembly GCA_964438295.1). Lineage (GTDB taxonomy): Bacteria > Chloroflexota > Anaerolineae > Anaerolineales > UBA11858 > NIOZ-UU35. Next base: position 5,375 of record CAYTKR010000097.1, on the reverse strand, counting down.
TGACAAGATTGACTACCCCTATCTTCCATGTTTTCGAGCATGGCGTTTCAGGCAGAGATTTGATCTTGATCATAGGCGGTCTGTTCTTGCTGGGCAAGAGTACCGTCGAGATCCATGAAAAACTGGAAGGTCACGAAGGAGGATCTTCAGCCAAAGTGAAAGCATCCTTCGCCTCTGTCATTTTCCAAATCATGCTGCTCGACATCGTCTTTTCATTGGATTCGGTGATCACTGCCGTTGGCATGGCCGACCAGATCGCTGTAATGGTCGCGGCCGTGATCATCGCGGTGCTGATCATGCTTTACGCTTCTGGACCCATCAGTGAGTATGTCAATGACCGCCCAACCATCAAGATCCTGGCATTGAGTTTCCTTCTGCTGATTGGCGCCAACCTGGTCGCTGACGGTCTGGGATTCCATATCCCCAAGGGTTATACCTACTTCGCCATGGGCTTCTCCTTCTTCGTCGAGATGCTCAACCAGCGTCTGCGCGATCGCAAAGAGAGTCCTGTCAAACTTCGCCAGGCCTACGTAGAAGAAGAAACTGCATGAGCGAAACCAAGCATCCTTTAAAACGAGCGACGGTTACGCTGGTAAATATCGCTGCTTTAGCATTGGTTTTCATTGCAGCCCTATTGGGATGGGATCGCATCCAAAATGGAGGACAAGCCCAAACCCCAGCGCAGACCCTCCCGCTCGAGGCTTCACCCACACCTCAACAGGAGAATCAAGCAGGTGGTCAGGTGGGTCTCCCTGCCCTGGCATCAGCCTCATCCCCAGCAGATTCTGGCATCAAGCGCGTCGCATCTATGGATACCACCATCCCTGAGCGACCGCTCATCGATGTGACCACCCACACCGTCGAACAGGGTGACAGCATCTTCAGTATCGCAGAGATCTACAATCTAAAACCTGAAACGGTCCTTTGGGGGAATTTCGATATTCTTGAAGATAATCCCCATTTGCTGAAGGCTGGGCAAGAGCTCAACATTCTGCCCGTGAATGGTACTTATTACCAATGGCATGATGGCGATAACTTTGGACAAATGGCCGACTTCTTCAAGGTCGAGCCTCAAGTGATCGTCGAATACCCCGGCAACCGTTTCGACCTGACCGAGTCTATCGATAACCCCACCATCGAAGATGGAAAATGGTTGATCGTCCCTGGTGGGCAGCGTGCCATCAAAGATTGGGGGCCCCCGGCCATCACCCGCGACAACCCGGCTTCGGCAGCCTATTACGGAGAAGGTCACTGTGGAGCGGTATACGAGGGCGCAATTGGCACGTTTACTTTTGTCTGGCCAACAACCAGCCATCAGATTTCTGGATATAACTATGATCCGGTCGTACACGCTGCTATTGATATTGGCGGGGCGGAAGGTAATGCTGTCTACGCTATCGATAATGGGGTAGTGGTATACGCCGGCTGGAGCGATTACGGATATGGCTACCTGATCGTCATCGACCACGGCACTGGCTGGCAATCTGCGTATGCGCACTTGAGTGCAGTCGGTGTATCTTGCGGGCAGAGCGTTTTCCAGGGAACGATGGTTGGTGCTCTAGGGAATACCGGTCGTTCTAGTGGAGCACATTTACACTTCGAAATGATCTATAATGGGGTCAAGGTCAACCCCTTGAATTTTGTTCAATAAGATTATGCACATGCTGCATCTCGAATATACTTATTCCTTCCCCATCCCCCGTTCCCCCCGCCCAAAGGGCCGCGAAGCGTCCCGTCTGGAAGGGGGGAATCGTGAAAAAATGGTATGCGCAAGCGCAAAGCGTAGCGCATACCATTTTTTCACGATTTTCTTGGGCAACCCATGGATAGCACAATGAAATGGTATAAAGACGTTCTTCAAGTACAGACACGGGGAAAGGGTCTATTCCCATTTACGGATGCAATCAACAAACAGATCCATGAATGGGGCATTCAAGAAGGAATGTGTTTCTTATATCTCCAACATACCAGCGCATCCATGGTCATCAGCGAGAGTTATGATCCCAGCGCCCGTATCGACCTGGAAGCTTTCATGGAACGCCTTGTGCCAGAGAGTCAAACCTGGCATCGACATACCTTAGAAGGTAGCGATGACTCCCCTTCTCATATGCGAGCCATGCTAACCGACACCAGTTTGACCATCCCCATCGATGATGGTCACTTAAATTTAGGCACGTGGCAGGGGGTATATCTCTTCGAGCACCGGGCTCGGGGACACAGGAGACGAGTACTACTCCGATGTCTAAGCGTAGAATAAACTGGAAACCAATTCTCCCCATCATTTTTATTGCACTCGGTAGTCTGATCCTACTGGGTGTTTTAGGTTATGGGTATTACAACGCTCTTCTAAGAAATCCTAAACATGCTCTTTTACCAGAAACAATCGCTGGTTTCAATCTGCAAAGACAGACTTATGGTACTCAAGCAGTAGATGAAATCAATCGGATGCACAGTTTGGAATTCCCACTCTCCTCGGGAGCTGTAGGCGTCTATGGATCCGAAAGACAGATCATTTTATGGGTCAGTGGTGCACCCACGCAGTCAATGGCCGCCCGTCTGACCAGCGATATGGAGGTGCGTATCGCTGAAGGCAATTCTCCTTTTACGCCCCTCGGATCGCGAGATGATGGAAAACGAAAAGTTTATGAATTGGACGGTCTGGGGCAAAAACACTATTACTTTCAATCTAGAAAATTGCTCATTTGGGTGGCGGCTGATTTCGAGATCGCGGAAGATGTGCTTTCTGATCTGTTGGTCTTCTATCCCTAATCGATCTGATCAACCTGCAGGTGATACTATTCATGAAGAAACTTAGTAAACCCATTGTTATCGTACTACTTGCTTTTTTATTGGCATCCTTCGCATGCGGTGAGTCGACCCCAACGATTCTTGAACCCCTCCCAACGATTACATCCACAAGTGAAAGCGCCTCGACTTCAGACTGGATAACGGTCTATTTTTCAAACCCAGATAGCCCCAATGCTGGCAGTTACCGTGGCGGTCCGGATGATGAACTCGCCGCAGCCATCGGTGAGGCGCGTTTCAGTGTTGATGCAGCCGTTTACCATCTCAACCTGTGGAGCCTGCGCGATGCCCTCATCGCCGCTCAACAGCGCGGGGTTACGGTTCGAGTGGTCACTGAGAGCGACAACTTGGACGAGGAAGAGATCCAGGAGTTGATCGACGTCGGCATCCCGGTGGTCAGCGACCGCCGGGAGAGCCTGATGCACAACAAATTTGTGATCATCGACGAACACGAAGTCTGGACCGGCTCGATGAACTTCACGGTCAATGGAGCCTACAAGAACGATAACAACTTGACTAAAATCCGCTCATCCCGTCTGGCAGAAAACTATTTGTCTGAGTTCGAAGAAATGTTCTCGGATGACTTCTTTGGCGACTATACCGTCAGCAATACCCCTCATCCCATTATTGAAATTCAGGGTTCTCGCGTTGAAACATATTTCTCTCCAGATGATGGGACTGCGAATGAGATCGTCGATCTCATTGAGAGTGCTGATGATAGTATCTACTTCTTAGCCTTTTCGTTCACATCTGATCCTATCGCCGCTGCTCTGATCGAAAAAGCCGACCAGGGAGTGCTGGTTTCTGGTATCTTCGAAGAGAGTCAATATCACTCAAACCGTGGCGGGGAATACGACAATCTCCGCGCAGCCGGTCTGGATGTCCGACTGGATGGTAATTCGAAAAATATGCACCACAAGGTTTTCATCATCGACGAGCAGATCGTCATCACGGGTTCCTACAATTTCAGCCGTAGCGCAGAAGAGCGCAATGATGAGAATACACTGATCATTTACAATGCTGAGGTCGCCGAACTTTTTCTGACTGAATTCGATAGAATAATTGGGAAAGCAAATCCATGAAAAGGATATTGGGTATTAGGTATTAGGCACAAGTTACAAATACCTAATACCTAATACCCTTCTAGAAAATAGTGAGGTAATCATGACTTTTTACAATCCATCAGAACGCAACCCGAAAGAACTCGTTCCAGGCATCAATGCGCGCACATTTTGGGGCGAGAACATGCTCATTGCAGTTGTCGATCTCGATCCCGACACACATATGCCGCGCCACAGCCACCCACATGAACAACTTGGCACGGTTATCCAAGGTCAGATGGAATTGTCCATCGGCAATGAAAAGCGTCTACTTCAACCTGGAGATGTTTATGTCATCCCCGGTGGTGTGGAGCACGAAGCCCAAACCTTCGCCGAGGCTGTCCGCGTTATCGATGTCTTCAGCCCTGTACGCGAGGAATACAAATACTAGGTTCACCTAATGTGCGAAAGCTCAAGTAACTCTCTTAACGCTGTCCACCTCAGTTGAGCAGTATTCCCAAAACACCCTATCGATGCACAAAAAGATCACAGAGACTCTCCAAAAATTTGTCCATACCCCATCCAGCATCTTTGTTGTCCTACTCTTCGTCTGTCTGCTAGCCTACGGCCTCAACATCCCTTGGATGGGTTTCTACTGGGATGATTGGCCTTGGATCTGGTTTTCGCACGTTCTGGGACCCGAGGGGATGCTCCAGATTGATGTGGAACACCGCCCGATCTCTGGGGTGGTTCTGTGGGTGGGGTCGCTGCTGTCCGGCGACAATCCGATTGGCTGGCAAATCTATAATTTCTTCCTGCGTTTTTTGGGAGCAGTCGCTCTGGGTTGGTCACTTTCGAAGATCTGGTCCGAGAAACGGGTACAAATCGCCTGGGTCTCATTGCTGTTCCTGGTATATCCTGGCTTTGGCCAACAGTTCGTCGCTGTCAACAACAGCCGTCATTTGTTCCCATTGATAACCTTCTTCATCTCGATGGGGTTGATGACAATGGCGATCGAGGACGAAGGTCGCCGCTGGCGATTTACCAGCCTAGCTGTGATGCTCTCGCTGGTCACAATGTTTACAACCGAGTACTACTATGGGCTGGAACTGATCCGCCCGGTGATCATTTGGCTGCGGATCCGCAGAGGTGAAAAACGCCTCTCGCTCACACTCTTCCCCACAATCAAAGCCTGGCTGCCATACTTGGTCCCGCTATTCGGAGTTTTTATTTGGCGCTACACCATCGCCAAGGACGTTAATTACCAGATCACTTTATTCAATGAGATTGGTGCTTCCGCTGACTCAGGCATTTTGAGTTTGATCTGGTCAGGGATTTTGGATATTTTCTCAGCGGGCATCGGGGCCTGGTTCAAAGCCTTTGAATTGCCAGATCCGACATTGTTCGGCACCCGGAGTCGCATGTACTATCTAGGGATTGTGCTTGTCAGCGCCATCAGCGTGCTCATCTACTCCATGGAGTTGACCCGTATTAGTGGACAGTGATAAGCTTTCGAGAAGGAGAAAAAAA
>CAYTKR010000096.1:0-20339 GCA_964438295.1 uncultured Anaerolineales bacterium | reverse complement strand
TTCTACGTCAATGGCTGGCTCTAAATGACAACCACAAAATCCGTTAGAAGAAGATCTTTTTGTAGCGGCCTATTTGCGTGTTCTCAGCTTGATCACTCATAAGTCAGGTTCTCGGCCAGAGCGGGGATGATATCTGAAACGTCGCCGGTTAATACTGCGGTAGCTTGTTCGTCGATATAGGTTTTAGATTTGTTTACAACGATCACTTTAGCCCCATGTTCGATTGCCCTGGCTGGTAAGCCTGCCACGGGCATCACCTCGAGAGAAGAACCGGCAATCAGCATCACATCACAGGTCTCACTGGCAGAACGAGCTTTTATCCATATCTTTGCGGGGAGCTGCTCCTCGAATAAGACCGCATCGGGCTTGAGGATACTTTGACAATCAGGGCAATAGGGGATATCGCCGCGCTCGATATAGTCATCGATGTAATCCGCGGAAGAATACTGCTGGTAGCAGCCTACACAGGTCAATGTGTTAAGTGAGCCATGCACTTCTAGAACGTTTCTCGAGCCTGCTCGCTGGTGTAATCCATCGATGTTTTGGGTGATGATGGTTTGGATTTTGTTGCTCTCTTCGAGTTGCGCCAATGCCATATGCGCAGGGTTGGGTTCGGCATTGAGCATATGACTGGCCAAGGGGCGCAACCACTCGAAAAATCGTTCCGGATGGTACCGGAACGATGAAAGAGATGCGACTTCCATGGGAAGAAAGCGGGTCCATAACCCACTGCCCGCTGATCGGAAATCGGGAATACCCGAGGGGGTAGAACTGCCTGCCCCCGTGAGAGCTACAGCATTTTGAGCCTTCTTCAAAATCTTAACGGCTCTGTTAAAAGCTGTCTCAAGGGGGCGAGTCGTCATCGATGGCGTTGATGATGCTTTATTGAATGATTGTTGACGCCAGTTTGGTAAATTGCTCTGCTGTCAGGCTGGTGGGTTGTTGAACCACCATGGGAGTGCCAATCTCGAAAGCTTTGTGGGCCAGATCGGGTGCGGGCGTGATTACTGTAGCAATGGGGTGCTGGATGGCCGCTTGCACATCAGCCCAATTCATCTGCGTGTTCGAGCGTTGGCGGTTGACCAGTGCAACTCGAATGCGATCCTTTGCCACCCCAAGAGCAACCATGTCATCTATGAGAGCCTTGGTCTGTTGGGCACCCATCGGCGTTGGCTCAACGACAACCAGAAATTCATTGATTTCTTCAAGTAACGCCTGCGTCAACTGCGGTAGCGAAGATCCGAGGTCCAAAACGATGAATTTGGCGATACTGGGTAGCAGTTTTGCGATGCTCCTGAACTGGTCGATCCTGGTGCTGTAAATCGCGTCGCGCGGACGTTGTGGCGCTGTTAGAACATGGATACCACTTTGGTGGGGGACAACCTGATTCTGAATATCTACAGCAGTGATCGCTTTGGCATCTTTGCTAAGCAATTGCGCGGCACCGTTGGGTGATGTGAATCCCAGGCTCATCTCAATGTCACCGCTCCCCGGAGTGAAGTCTGCGACGATGACACTGTCGCGGGTCAATTTTCGGATTGTCACAGCCAAGTTCGTAGCCAGGGACGATACACCGAGCCCGCCCTTTGCAGACAAAACACCGATCATATAGCCCCGGATGGGTTCCACTGGGGTTGGTGAGGCTTCAGGTTGCGCGACCTGGCTAACTCGAGAGCGCGCCAAAAGTGCTTTGACCTGAGCCAGAAGTTCGCGGGGTTGGGTCGGTTTCGTCAGATACGCGTCTGCCCCAGCCTCCAGTCCTTCAACTTTGTCATCAACTTGGGCTTTCGCGGTGAACATAATGATGGGTATAGACGAAGTACGGTCAAGTGCACGCAAGCGTTGCGCAACTTCATAACCGCTCATATCTGGCATCATTACGTCCAGCAGAATCAGATTAGGGAGGTCGGATTGAGCCTTTTGTAAAGCACGTTCTCCGTTATCAGCCGCGCTAATCTGATAGCCCTGGCGTTCAAGCATTAACCCTACCAGGCGTAAGGTTTCGACATCATCATCAACAATTAAAACCTTTTCGGCCATTTTTCCTCCTTAGGAAAAACCACTCCTATCAGTCTAGCATAAACTGAAACTCTCTTCAATCGTACTAGAGTAACTCTAACGTGTATAATACCCTTAATGCTATCACATTTTGGCACATTTTTGCGCATAGATTTGCATTTAAATAAAGAAAAACCCATTATTTTGGGAGTTTCTGGGGGTCCAGATAGCCTCTGTTTGTTGGATTTAATGGTCCAGCATCGATTTTCAGTCATTGTAGCCCACCTGGATCATAAACTGCGGCCCCAATCAGGGGACGATGCGCGTAGGGTGGGGGTGATCGCTGAGCACCTGGGCGTTCCCTTTGTTCTTGAAGAGATGGATGTTCCCTCCCTGGCGGAAGATCAAAATCTATCATTGGAAGAGGCAGCCCGAATCGCGCGCTATCGCTTCTTGTTCAGGCAAGCCGCGGATTATGGCGCGCAAGCTGTTGCTGTGGGTCACAACGCAGAAGATCAAGTGGAGACGATCTTGATGCACCTGTTGCGCGGTAGCGGCCTCAGCGGACTCAAAGGTATGCAGCCAATTACGCTTCCTACACCTTGGAATACGGAAATTCCTCTCGTGCGACCTCTGCTCTCGGTGTGGAGGAAAGAGATCCTTGAATATTGCCAGCAGCGAAACCTATCGCCAATCTATGATGATAGTAATCAGGATACGCAGTTCTTCCGTAACCGCCTGCGTCATGATTTGATCCCTCACCTTGATGGATACGTCCCTGGCGTGAAGCAGCGCCTATGGCGCATGGCAGATATTCTGACGGAAGAGGATGCTGTTTTGGAAGAAGTCGTCGTTGCGGCAAGAAATCTCTGCCTGGAATCAAAAGGCCAGGGATTCATATCCTTCGATACACGGGTACTAACCTTTCAACCCTTGGCAATTCAGAGACGCCTGATTCGTTGGGCAGTATCGCAAATTCGTCCTGATATTCGCGACTTGGATTACGATGCCGTTCAACGCGCCCTCTCCGTCGTTTCATCTTCGAGTCCAGCAAAGCAACATGATCTGTCCATGGGAATCAGAGCTTTCGTTGAGGATGACTGCTTATATGTGGCAACTTGGGATGCAGATCTACCCAATGTGCAATGGCCCCAGATCGATACATCTGAAGAAGCGATTGTTTTCCAAATCCCTGGGGAAATTGAATTGCTAAATGGCTGGCGCCTGCGGAGTGTTTATGTCCGAGATCCAGACTCTGCTCGAAGACGAGCTTTCGAGAATCGCGATCCCTATCGAGCCTGGCTGGATTTGGGGGATATGGGGACAGGTGAAGCCAGCCTCATCCTACGAACTAGATCTGACGGGGATCAATTTCAACCTCTGGGGATGGGAGGCCAGTCAGCAAAGCTGTCTCATTTCATGCTCAATCAGAAAATGCCTCGCCGGGCGCGCGCCGGATGGCCCTTGGTATGCGTAGGGGATGAGATCGCCTGGGTGCCAGGGTATCGCATAGGCCATGGATATCGAGTGTGGCGAGAGACTAGTGGGGTATATTATCTACATCTAATTCCACCAGGATAATTACAGAGTTATTCAAGCACAGAACCAAATAAGTTAATGCCGGAAAGAATCCCAAAATAAATTGTGAGAAAATACCGGCATTTACACAGGTTTTGCGGTGAAACCGTTCAGTACTATTTCAAGCCACAAATCGCAAAACATTTAACGAGCTACTCAATCAACGTAAGTCGCAACTTTGAGTTGTCTGTATAAAGGGCTAAATAGACTGTAAATCCATTATCTGAAATTTTATTTTTTTAAAAGCTTGCGACGGTCTCCTGACCGTGCCAGAGTGACTAAGTTGGCATCGCAAACGGGCCACAACATATGCACTGAAATATTTTGATGTGCACAAAATTGGTTTGCGATTATCGGGAAACTGATGTAAAATATCCACGTTAAAATTTATTTTAGCGTGGATTGCCATCAATGGAAAATCTTCAATCGCTCTCAGATTTCAATGCCATCAAAATCCTCTCCGACCCGCGGCGGCTGACGATTCTGCGCGCCTTGATGGCTGACGAGGCGACGCTGACGCACTTGGGCCAGGCCATGGATATGCATCCGGCCAAGGCGCGCTATCATCTCAAGCTGCTGGAAGAGGTTGGTCTGGTGCAATTGGTTCGCACCCAAGTTGTTGAAAATTACACCGAGAAATATTACCGTGCTACATCAAAGGCGTTCTCAATTCAGGTATCCGTATTGCCCAAGGGCGCGGGCAAAAATGCGATCATCGCTTCGGGAAGTAATGACCTGGCTCTGGATTTGATGGCTAACACATTCAGCCAGGACAAGAGGACACCTGCCTTGTTCACGCTGCCAGTGGGTAGCTTGGACGGTTTGATCGCTCTACGGCAGGGTTTATGTCACTTAGCGGGCTGCCATTTACTCGATCCGCAAGGAGGCGAGTACAACACCTCCTATGTGCGCCATTTTTTCCCTGGGCAAACGATGCATATCGTGACCATGGCGCATCGTCAACAAGGGCTGATGGTGGCGTCGGGCAATCCCCAGGATATTTCGTCATTGGAGGATGTGGCTCGTGAGGATATCACGTTCATAAACCGCAACCCAGGTTCGGGCACGCGCATGTGGTTTGATCAGCAACTCGAATCTTTGGAAATAGAACCGGCTCAAATTGCGGGGTACACCACGGAGGTCAGCACGCACAGCCAGATTGCCCAGGCGATCTGCTCCAGTCAGGCTGATGTCGGGGTGGGAATATTCGCGGCAGCCCAAAAGTTCAAACTGGAGTTCATCCCACTCTTTGAAGAACGCTTCGATCTGGTAATCCCGAAAGATAAATACGAAAGCCGCCTGCTTAGGCCGGCCCTGGATTATCTACAAACTGGTCAGTTTCGAAAGGAATTAGCCGAATTAGGCGGCTATTATTCACGCGAAACCGGCCAGGAAATTTATCTATGATTCAATGAGGAGAAATCAACTATGCACCGCACTTTGAAGCCGATCTTGATCTTTACCTTCATTCTTTCTTTGTTCTTAGCTGCTTGTGGGCCAGCTAGTGAAGAGCTGCCTGACAACCCCAACTTGATCTTGGCGACTACAACTTCAACGCAAGACTCAGGTTTGCTGGATGAGCTTGTGCCCCTGTTCCAGGACCAGACGGGCTATGTTGTCCAAACCGTTGCCGTTGGCACTGGCGCGGCTTTGAAAATGGCTGAAGAGGGCAATGCTGATGTTCTATTGGTTCATGCTCCATCAGCTGAAAAGGCTTTAATGGATGCCGGTTGGGGGGCGGATCGAATGCTAATTATGCACAATGACTTTGTCATCGTTGGCTCTGCTGCTGACCCTGCCAATATCGCAGGTTTACCCACAGCCGCGGAGGCTTTCAAAATAATCGCTGAATCCGGATCGGAATTCATCACTCGCGGCGATGATTCTGGCACCAACAAAATGGAGATCAGCCTTTGGGGGAAGACCAACTCAGACCCAACCGGGCAGTCCTGGTATATCGACTCGGGGCAGGGCATGGGCGCGACCCTGACCATAGCTTCTGAAAAGCAGGCTTATACCCTCACAGACCGCGCCACCTTCCTGGCGAATAGGGTAAATCTCGATTTGGAGATCTTGGTCGAAGGTGATGCTGCATTGCTCAATGTGTACCATGTCATGACGGTCAACCCTGAAAAATGGCCTGAGACAAATTATGATGCTGCATTTGCCTTTGCGCAGTTCATGACAGCACCTGAAACACAAACCATGATTGGCGAATTTGGCATCGATAAGTTTGGTCAGCCGTTATTTTTCCCCGATGCCGACAAGACGGATGCTGATTTGGGCTTGGATTAGGGGTACGTTTCCGTTAAGTGAGGATTTACTAAAAAGGTGCGTGGTTATCCTCCACGCACCTTTTTTAAAAAAAAAACCAAGTATTTGAAGTAGTTGATCTATGATTTTCGACGGAGAGGTTCTTCAGATAACCATCCTGTCGCTGCAGATATCAGCGCTGGCAACGGCTCTGAGCCTGATCATTGGCTTGCCGTTTGGTACGGTTCTGGCGTTGGGGAAATTCCCTGGGCGTTCATTTCTATTGAGCATGGTCAACACTGGCATGGGGTTGCCCCCTGTTGTCGTTGGGTTGTTCGTGGCAATGATGCTCTGGCGTTCTGGCCCGCTTGGCAATTTGCGCCTGATCTACACCCCAACGGCGATCATCATTGCTCAGGTGATCATTTCCTTCCCGGTTGTTACGGGAATAACGGCCGCCGCATTGCAAGCGCTCGATCCGCGCTTGCGTCTGCAACTTTATGGTTTGGGAGCTTCACGTCTACAAATGATCTGGACTCTCTGGAAGGAAGCCCGTCTGCCGTTGTTGGCCGCTTTGATGGCAGGATTTGGGTCGGTTATTTCAGAGGTGGGTGCCTCGATGATGGTTGGCGGCAATATCCGTTATCAGACGCGCGTGCTGACCACAGCCATCGTGCTCGAAACCGGTAAGGGGCATTTTGATATTGCGATTGCTTTAGGTGTCTTGCTCCTTGCAATCACCTTTTTGGTCAACTGGGCTTTGACCTGGATCCAGCAGAGAAATGTTTGATTATTGCTTATGAACGAGCCTCATCCGACTATTTTGGAGGTACGTGATCTCAGCTCGCGACGCAGTGGTGAGATAGTTCTACGCGTGGATAATTTTCATGTAAGTGAAGGGGAGACTGTGGCCGTGATAGGCCCGAATGGAGCCGGCAAAAGCACCCTTTTGCTCCATCTGGCCCAATTATTAAAACCGGAGTATGGTGAAATATTTTTCAGGGGGCAGCGGGTTGCCAGCAGTGATGAACTAGATCTTCGCAGGCGGATTGCCCTGGTACTCCAAGACCCCTTGTTGTTCAATGCTTCAGTATTCGATAATGTGGCCCTCGGATTGCGTTTTCGTCGACTTCCCAGGGCTGAAGTTGGGCAGCGCGTGGATCGATGGTTGTCTCTTTTGGGAGTCGCCCACTTAAGGGATCGGCGAGCTGGTCAATTATCGGGCGGTGAGGCTCAGCGCGTTAGTCTGGCGCGCGCATTGGCTTTGGAGCCTGACGTGCTTTTGTTGGATGAACCCTTCGGCGCTCTCGATGCACCGACGCGTGCCCGTCTATTAGAAGATTTCCAGGCCTTGGTTGCCGATTTAGCTGTAACGATGGTATTCGTGACACACGATTTAGATGAAGCTCTTTTCTTGGGTGATCAAGTCGCTGTAATTTTGAATGGCGAACTCCGCCAACAGGGACCGCCACAGGAAATCTTCACCGCTCCTGCAGACCTGGATGTGGCTGCTTTTGTGGGGGTGGAAACCGTTATCCCGGGTAGGGTTGTTGATATACGAAACGGTCATGTAACGGTTGATGTGGGAGACGTTCGAATGGAGGCTGTTGGGAGTGCAAAGATGGGACAGCCAGTGTATATGTGTCTTCGCCCTGAGGATATTACTCTCTGGCATTGCAGAGATATGACAATTTCCAGCGCCCGAAATATATTGATAGGCAAAGTCGTCCGCTTAATGACACAGGGACCACTAGTTCGTGTAGTGATCGATTGCGGATTCACTGTAGTGGCGCTGGTCACGCGCACATCGGTTCAGAATCTCGATTTGGAAGAGGGTAATGAGATCGCTGCTACTTTCAAGGCTAGCGCTGTGCACATGATCCCGCGATCCGAATGATATGATTTATATTGCCTAGATAAAGAAATTAATTTTCCTCGGCCTGTGCTGCCAGTCGCCTCAACTTCTGGCTGACCTCACGCCACTGTACTTTGGATACCCCCAATTTTTGCCTGATCTTATCGGGCTCCATTCCGGACTGCCAATCGAGCAAGGCGCATGTCCAGCGGCACATGCTGAAGGATAGATGTTTATCTAGTCCAGCTTCGTTACTCAGGTCTTCCAGAAGGTATTCCAGGCGGCGTTGGGACCAGGGGAAGAGCTGATCGGTAAGCGCATACTCTGCGCTGTATTCTTGATATGCTGTAATCCAACTCTCTGGTAAAACGATTTTGCGTTCTTTGTAGCGGTGTTTTGGGTTGTTGTAGCGCACGAAAAGCATGGGCCCGCCAGCTGCATCGCTTTCGGCGGCATCCAGGTGTACATGATTGGGACCTAAACTTAGACACTCGCTTTTCTTGATCCCCGTAGCGAGTAGCAAATCGAGCAAGACGTAATAGCGGGTATCGGGTTTTTCAGCCTTGCGATAGGCTTGAGCGACAGTGTAAACGGCCTCGATCTCTTTGCGAGTGAGTACCTCGGGCAGTGGACTGCGCACGGATTTTTGAACCACGGCCTCAGCTGGATCGACCAACACAACCCCCGCGCCGTGTAACCAGCGAAAGAAGGCTTTGATTGAGGTAATCCGCCGAGCCAGTGTTTTCGGGCTGCAGGGGACGCCGCGTTCTTCGGTCATCCATTTCAAGAAATTGTTCAGATCGCTGGTGGTTATACTGCCGATTGAGCGGTCAGGGGGTAGGTAAGATGCCAACAAGCCAATATCCCCGATAAAGGCCTTGATGGTGTGAGGTGAGTTCCCTTGATCATTGAGATAAATTTCCCAGCCGTTGATCGCTGGAACCAGCGTAGTCTGCGCAGTGATATGAGCCGTTTTTCCGTCTGCCATCACGTCCTCCGGTTAGCTTTTCGTATAGCCAACACATTGCGTATAGTTTATCTCAGGAGAACATGAAAGTCAACAGGACTGAAGTACTAATGAATTTTGTCTCAAGGAAAGTGTCAAATGAAAAGGGGTGCGGGCATCGCCCGCACCCCTTTTCATTTGCAGATCACACTCCGGGGGGCATTCGCTCAGATCATATTTGCTGCTAGCCAATCAGCATTGATTCGATAAAGATCAGCGGAATCAGAAGGATGGCCATGACAAGGCCTATCCCTAAAAAGAGGCCAATCTCTTTTAGCGCTGTCATCAATTCGTCGATGTCGCTTCCTTCCGTTTTTACAATCCTTTTTAGGTTGTCAACCGGCAGGATAAATGCTACTCCAAATAGCACAACGACGATTCCTATGCCAATTTCTGTCAAAATGAGTAATTCAAATCCGTTTTGAATTATATGCAGCACGGACGGAACAATCAATGCAGCGAGAGAGGCTGCGGCGAGGAACCAGCCAAACACGAGCATCCATTTCGACAATGAATCAATGATCTGGTTCTCTTTTTCGGAAAATTCATATTGAGACATATCATCTCCAATACATGATAGCAATATTTGATTTAAGGGTAACGCACTCCGGCGAAATGAATGCCGGCGTGCGGACACTCTCGGTTAGAAAGTTAAGCCCAGAGCGCTGCGCCAAGAAACTGGTTTATTGTTCCAAGGACAGAGACAATCAAACTGACAATGAAGGCTTGCCGTAGCTCAGAAAGGGCAGTCATAAGCTCTGAGATATCATTGCCTGAGGTTGTGGCGATTCGAATAAAGTTATCGCTGGGGCGATAAAGTACAATGCCAAATATTGCTACAAGTATGCTGCTCACAAAATAGGATATCGAGACTAGAGCAAACCCCTCATTTGATACCCGCGTAATCGCGCTGATGAGATCGCCGACAGCTACGATCATGAAGATAATTCCAACATACCTCAGGCGACGTCCAACTTTGATAATGATTTGATTATGTTTGTCGCTGAATTCAAACTCGGTCATATTGATCCTCCTTATGAATCTCTATTATTGATATTCCCTGCCCAATCCGCTAAGTACTAATTCTTTTGAGTTGGGAAAAAACTTGCAACAATAAGGATATTTAATACCAATTATATCCAAATATTGATTAAATTCAAGGGACCTTGGGGAAACGTTGTGGGACTCCCAAGGCTCGGTGAAAAGAAAGCCCACGGTGCTAATGGATAGAGATCAATTGGGGAAAATGGGCCACAATCCCATCGAGGATAAACTCAACAGCGATGGATCCTAAGATCAATCCCATCACACGATTCAACACAGATGTGACTGCGCCACCCAGCTTGGGACCAAGCGCAATTGAAGAGCGAAATATCAAGAATACGATCATTGCTACAGAGATGATGACGCCATTTACCAGTAATTTGTGTGCTGTTCCCTCATGAGCACTGGAAAATATGATGATGGCACTGATTGCACCAGGTCCTGATAAAAGCGGAATACCGATGGGCATAATTCCGATGATGCCAACATTGTTCGATACCGAATGGTCTGACGAAGTTGGTAAGCGGATTAGCCCCATCATCTCCAAGGCAAAGAAGAGGGTCAATACACCGCCGGCAATTTTGAACGCGCCGATCGTGATGCCGAACAAATCCAAGATGTGCATCCCAAGGTATGTGAAAGCGACCAATGTTATGGTGAAGGTAATGATGGCGATATTGACGATTCGCTTTTTCTCTTTTAGCGAGAATTTTTCTGTCATCCCCAACAAGACGGGCAGCGTACCGAGAGGTTCGGTCAGCGCTAATAAGCCGATCAGTAATTTTGAGTATTCATCCCAGTTTAGTAGTTCAGACCAGTCCATGATCGTCCTCCAGGAGCATCAAATCCATATTTGGCAATCTCCCCTCATTATATCCAATTATTTGGATTCCTTATTGAATCCCCCTCTTGATTTGGTCAAAGCAGAAGCGCCATGATAAACGTATCTTGGTACTCTCCATCACGATAGATAGAGTTGATGCGCTGTCCCTCGATAACAAAGCCAAATTTCTTATAAAGATGAATGGCGGGCTGGTTGCGCTCGAAAACGCTCAACTGGATGCGTGTCACAACGCCCGTGGTCTTGGCCCACTCAATGGCGTGTTTCATCAAAAGGTGGCCTATGCCCTGGTTGCGATATTCTTTTGCCAGAGATATACCCAAAGATGTCACATGGCGGATTTTTCTACGATGGCTGCCGCTGCAATTGAGCGCGCCGATGATCTCATCTCCCACTTCGGCGATGAAGAACACAGAGTTATCAGAATCGGAACAATGACGCAGGAACTCCTGCTCCTGCTCAACGCTCAATGTGAAATCGCCAGGCGATAATTCTAAATGGATGTCGGGCTCACTACTGATGCGGTGCACGTAGGCAATCAAATTTTCGGCATCAGTGGGCTGCGCTTCGCGAATGACAATTTCCATGGATAAATCCTCAAATATGAATGATGCAACCTTGCTGCTGAAGCTCATCCAGCCAGGTTGGGTAGACATCGAATCTATTCCAGCGTAGATCAAGCTTTTCTAATTGATGCAACCTTCGCACGCTTTCTGGCAATGATGCCAGTTGATTGGCGCGTAAATCCAAGAACCGCATATTACCAAGCATTCCAATAGTATCTGGAAGGGAGGTCAGGTTGTTGAATCTCAAATTCAAATCAGTCAGCGCCTCTAAAGTGGCGATGTTCTCAGGGATCACAGATATTCGATTCCCTTGAAGATCCAGTATCCTTAAATTGGAAAGATCTCCCAATGTGGGCGATAATTCGGTCAAGGCATTGCCCATGGCGTGGAGCTCACGCAAATTACTCAAATCTCCCAGGTGATTAGGCAGACCTGCGACCGTATTGTTATAAAGTCGAAACTCTACTAAACAATGCAGTTCGCTAATCCATTCTGGGATTTGGGAAAATTGGTTGTCGGTGATATTCAGGTATTCCAATTGGGTCAAATGTCGCATCGAGGCAGGCAAGTGCGATAGCTGATTGTCGCTGAGATAGAGATATCGAAGTCTGGTAAGTTTCCCCAGTGATTCAGGTAAATGGCTGATCTGGTTGTGCCCCAGATCGAGCATGTGTAGATTGGTAAGATTACCAAGCTCTTCTGGAAGCGATGTCAGCTTATTTCCTGCAAGGTTGAGGGTATGAAGATTTCGCAAATCCCAGAGCGAATCGGGCAGAACATCGAGTCGGTTATCCCAGGCGCTCAGGACTCGCAGATCCTGAGTTTTACCCAGATCTTCAGGAAATTGCTCGATGCCAGTCGAATCGAGGATTATGGTACGGTCAGCATTGTAGCTGTGCTGGTGCAGTAATTGATCCATTGCCCTCATGTCGCGAAAATTATGTTGGGTGCCACTCTCAATATTTTTTTGACACGTATCTTTAATGTATTTTCGTAATCAAAGTAAACATCATAGAAAACCGCATAAGTATTATTTTCGTTTTCTTTTATTGCTTCAATTTTTACTCTGAGTTTGTACTCTCCCAAAAAGTGATGAGTTTTCCCTGTAGGCCCATCACAATAAGTGATTTCAAAATGCGGATTTGGTATTCTGCGTGCTTTTGCAATTGCTAATTTTCGAGACCCTTTGGTGGCAAAATCTACCTTGTCTTCTACTGTCTTTATTCTCGAACGCCACTTAAGCGCTTTCTGTTCGTGCCCATTTGGCGCTTCAATCCATTCATTCCGAAAATAATATTCGAAACCTTCTACAATTACTCTACAGTTGCTAACTGGTTCTCCTTCATTTTCCACTACAAGCCAAATTATTCTTTCATCCCTATTTGGGTTCAATAATCTATAGAGATAACGTCTCTTCGAGCCAATTTTGATTGTCAAATCTTTGGTGTTATTTTTGTCCCTAGAAAACATCTGCACTTTCTCTTTTGTGGCTTGCTGTCGTTTTGTTAGCTATCCTCCGATTAATACACGTCTAAATCTTTGCCCAAGACAACTTTTCCGGAGTATTTTTCATGTACTTCGGCCAGGATGTCAGCCTCACTGCCACCCCAAAACAATGTGTGATAGAGCACCAATAACTTGGGTTTGAGTTGTTCTGCAATCTGAGCAACTTCGTAGGTCGAAGTGTGATTCAAGGCATGATAATCCTTCCAGAATTGGTCCTTCTGGTCATAGCCTTTCTTGTAGTACACCTCATGGATGAGGATATCTGCAGCCTGGCCATATTTGATGATATTCTCACAGGGAGCAGTATCTCCTGAAATTACAATGACCCTCTCAGGGGTTGTAAATCGAAATCCATAGGCATTGGGCCAGGTGCCATGTTTCACCAAGAAGGCTTCCACTTTGATGTTTTCATCTTGGAAAATCAAGCCTTCTGCAATTTCGTGGGCATTCACCCGCCAACCCTGGTTATTGGTTGGTTCCAGTCCATACACGCGGTATTTGATGTCGTCCTGATAGGCCTTTAGGAGATGTGCGGTCATTTCGGCAATTCCATCAGGACCATAGACTTCAAGGGGTGCATTACGGCCCATAACCCAAGGAGTCAAGATCAAGTCGGCGAAACCAATTGTATGGTCTGAATGCAGGTGAGTGAGGAAAGCGGTTTTCAGGTTCTTGAGGTCGAGCGCTGAGAGACTGCCCCCATATTGGGTTGTGAGCGCGGCTGCCTGGCGGATCAATCCTGGGCCGAAATCGACTACGTAAGGTGTTTCATTGACCAGGATGATCAGAGATGGGCCCTGATGGCTTGGATTTGGATTGGGGTTGCCGGTGCCCAGTAAGATGACTTTGGTGGTTGACACGCTCACGCTCCAATTGTTTTTTGCCCCACTGCAATGGACCATACTTGCTGGAATTTGAGCTGATCCTTAGCAATGAAGGGCTGCATGCCAGTGATGGTCTTCCCATCAATCTCTTTGCGTAATTCCTGTTTGATAGAATCTACCGTCTGCGCGTCCACACCTGTCATTTGCACCCAGCGTTGAAAATCGACCACAATCTCTCTGGCGTCAAGTGATTCCAACGTCAGCCCAACCTCAGCGATTGTGCTGAGCAATTGACTTTTTGATAATGCAACGGTGTGAGAAGGGTCTCTGAGCCTTTCAAGATGGTTATAGGTTTCAGCAATGGATTCATCTTCAGGAGAAAGCAAGTCGATGATCCCAACGTTGTGGTGGGGTTTGCACACCCGAACCATCTCCTGAAGTTGGATGACGGGTTGCTCGAAGTGGTGCAGCGCAAGTCGGGAGACAACCATGTCGAAGGACGCATCCTCATAGGGTAAGTCCGCGGCGTTGCCTTCTTCGATGGTGATGTTGTTTAGCTTGCTTTGGGCAGTCTCTTGGCGGGCGATCTCGAGCATTTCGGGCGTGATATCGATGGAAACAACTTCTTGTACGTGAGGCGCGATCGCCCGACTGAGATGACCTGTGCCCGCGGCTACATCCAAAACGCGAAAATCTTTTTGCAGCGGCAAGCCAGCCACGATCCATCCCAAGATATCCTGGCTGGAGAGGGTCAGGCCTTTGTCACCAAAACTAGAGGCTTGTTTGGAGAACTCCTGGCGAATTCTGTCATCATGTCTCTTTTCGATCATGAGCGAAAACTCTCCAGATGTTCAATATACCAGGTTGGGAAACCGAGTTCCTTTCCAGGATTCACAATGCGATCGATATAATCATTTGCGGCGGGGGCCGGGTCAATGGAAGGCGCAATATAGCACAATGCAGGTATCCAAGCACCAGCTATGGTTTCCGCAAGCACGGCTTCAGGCAGGTAGACGGCACCCAGGATGTGTTCGGCATGGTCGTAGAGCCGACTCAATTCAGCATGAGTAGCCGTGGCCAAAATTCCGTACACACTGTGTTGGTCCGACCTGATCAGATTTGCCAAAGGCTTGATGGAAATGTCATAGCCATTGAGCCTGGAAACTTCAACCTGGTCAGGGAGGATGTCAACCTCTTTGAGAACTTTGAGGTTGATGTACGACCCATAGAAGAAGGTCCAAATTTTGGCTTGGTTCAAATTGTTTGGCTTCATCTTTGCTCTCTCAGTTATTTCTTGCGAAAAATTCGATTGTATCCAAAATAGAATAAGGCGATCAGCATGGGGATGAAGAGCAACGCTTTGCCAATCGTGGCGAGGTTGAAATCATTGAAGCGTAAGATGCCTAGAAGGGGCACGGCTGTGATGAGGATCGCCAGGAGGGTAATCAGAATGAAAACCTTCTTCCCGCGCAATTCGAAGTAGACAACCCCTGCAGGGATAAGCATTACCAGCGGTAGGATCATCGAAACCCACAAGAATTCCCCACTGCGAATGTCGATGACGGCGGTATAAATGATCCCTCCAACGAGACCGAGTACGTATAAAATCAAGTAAATCCAAAGAGCCTTTTTCCACATGTTGAATCTCCTTTATGGTATTCGATGGATTTCACCCAGCGAAGTTATTTTCGAATAGATTGAATCGTTCTCTTCCAAAGTACTAGCTCAGGCTAGCTTCACTATTATACTGATAATCCCACAGAATGATCATCGGGTCTCGGGAATCCCCGTGGTGAACACCAGATTTGGGGTAAGGGTCGTGCGGAGCACGACCCTTACCCCAAATCTGCAAACTTTCACGGCGGTTCCTGGATTGCTTACTTAACGGTATAACGAAAAACAAGTGTGAGTAAAAATTCGTCGCTCACACTTGTTTCAATCTTTGGGAGATGATTCTGATTAATTTCCAGAGGAGGTATATACAGGAGGTGGTACCAAGGCTTTCGAGATCGTGCAAACTAAGCTGCTGTCAGCATTTACTGAAAGTTTGCCGGAATAGAATATTGGATCCCCGCTAAATGGAATTCCGTTGACGTAACCAGTGCAAATTTGCTCGTTGGGATTTCGAACGCAGGATAACCCTTTGATCTCGAAGACTCCTAACCCAAATAATTCCATACTTGCATTTGTTGGATCTTCTCCATTTACCGTAAAGGTAACAAACTTGTCCACAGCATTCCCAATGCGCGAGGTCAGG
This sequence comes from uncultured Anaerolineales bacterium, assembly GCA_964438295.1. GTDB lineage: Bacteria > Chloroflexota > Anaerolineae > Anaerolineales > UBA11858 > NIOZ-UU35. The sequence goes on along the minus strand of CAYTKR010000096.1, from coordinate 4,611 downwards.
CTTCCAAAACGACACCAGGGATGGGTTTCTTTCTTGGTGACTTTGACAACCACCGGCGGGTTTGCGGGGGGGTCTCCATTGGGAAAATCTTGCTCCTGCGCCACCGAATTTCTAAATGATATCTCGATTGGAAGAATGATGAGTAATGCCAAAACAACAACAATAAACAAACTGATCTTTTTCATCGCAGTCTCCATGATCGATCTGAGTTAGAAAAGCAAAGAAATATAAAATGAGTTTACTTGTTAATGTCGCATAGTCAATAACCCTTTATTCCTATAGTGCTTCTAATTTGGGTGACTCTGAAGTTCACCACGGGGTGCTATAATGTGTGGGTTTTAGATAGCATGGATTGCTTCAAGACCATTCTGGAGTCAGTATTTTGAGCGCGAATGTGTTGCTATATAAAATTCGTAATCTCTCGGCACGAGATTACTCATCGATAATCATCATCCCATTTTCACTAGGGGTTCTTGTTTATGTAAGCTATGGATTATTGATCAATCAGTTGGGCTATTATTACGATGATTGGCCTCTTATGCTCGTGTATAACCAGGCGGGCCCCGGTGAATTTTTCTCGATTTTTAAACATAGTCGCCCCCTGATTATCTGGCTCTATTCCATCACCACACCGATTTTGGGTGACGCCCCCCTGCGCTGGCAATTCTTGAATTTGGTATTACGCTGGGTGCTGGCTGTCGTGGTTTGGTGGTTTCTCAGACAGATATGGCCCAAACGCTCACGTCAAACCGCGTGGATCGCGTTCGTCTTCGCCGTTTACCCGAGTTTCACCCAGCAATTCGTTTCTGTGATGTATTGTCATATTTTCATCGGCTTTATCATTCACATGTTCTCGTTTGGATCAATGTTGAAAGCGATCCGCGCTCGGAGCTGGGTTTGGGGAGTGTTTTCCGTTGCAGGGATGATCTACAGCATCTTTTCGATTGAATATTTCGTTGGTTGGGAGCTGGTTCGTCCTTTATTGATTTGGCTGGTGATTCGAGATCAGAATGCATCTTCGAAGAAACACTTTCGGCAGACCTTGGTCTATTGGCTGCCCTTCTTTGCAATTTTGGTGGTATACGCGCTGTGGCGTTTCTTTTTGATCCCGTCGGCGATCTATGACCCTGGCCTGGTGACAGATTTTCTAGAGAATCCGCTGGGTACTCTGTTAGTTTTCGCAAGTACTGTATTCCAGGACTTGATCGAAGTCATTTTTTTGGCTTTCATGCAGACGATCAAGATCGCCCGCCTCTTCGACTTCGGTTCCGGTTTCCAGCAAGCGTTTTCCATCGTTGTACTATCGATTTCCGGGTTTGTGATGCTCCTCTTTACCTGGCTAAAGGTCTCTCAGATTCAACATGACGAAGAGAGTCCATCGTTCAAGATAGGTTGGAATGGCGAAGCCATGTTGTTTGGGCTGCTCTCGATGATCTGCGCTGGGATCCCTGCCTGGTTAGTGCCCTTTGCCATTAGTCTGGAATTCCCAGATAACCGTATGACACTGGGCATGATGCTGGGGGGCAGCATCGTGTTCGTGAGCATCCTAGAATTATCGGTCAATTCACTGCGCAAACGCAGCGCCATTTTTGCTGTATTAATTGGGTTCGCGGCCGGGTTCCATTATCAAACAGCCGAAAACTTTCGTATCGAATGGGTACTCCAAAAAGATTTCATCTGGCAACTGGCATGGCGGGTTCCTTCAATCGAGCCAGGGACTACGATCATGACCGATGGCCTCCCCTTTCGTTACACAGATGATGAGGCATTCACTGCTCTGGTCAATCTTGTTTATGATTCGGAGAGTGACCACTCTAACCTCAACTACAATCTGATCGCAGTATCCAAGCGCTTTGGAGATAGCGCTGCTTCTGTTGCAGATGATGACCCGATTGTGATGGAGATCGGTCCGTTTAATTTCTCAGGGGTGACGTCCAACTCATTCCCGATATATTACTCTGGCAATGACTGTTTGCAGGTGCTCCACCCGCACGGTGATGGTTTCGGTCAAACGGTTCCTGGAGTGCTAGCCGAGGCCATTCCATGGTCAAACCTGGATATGATCTCACCCGACGAAGGCTACTCCGATGGAGTATTGAGGCATTATTTCGGCAAAGAACCTGGCCAGAGTTGGTGCTATTATTACAGCAAGGCAGCCCTGGCTGCTCAACACGGGCACTGGCAAGACGTAGTTGAATTGGGTGATGAAGCGTTCGAGAGAGGGAGACAGTTCCTAAATCCTGTAGAGTTGATGCCATTCATTGAGGGATATGCAGCGGCGGGAGATATCGAGCAAGCTGCAGAATTGACTAACCAAGTCACCCAATCAACCAATACGCTGAACCCTCGTCTGTGCTTGATGTGGAACAGAATTTCCAGGACCAATTCAAGTGATGGAGATCTTCAGGCTGATATTGCAGGGATTACGCGCGAGCTTGGATGTGAGATATACGAATACTGATCTTTCAACATTCCAATTTCATAAACGCTTTTTACAACGCCTAAACAATTTCTGAACATCTTTTTGCTACCCTATGGTCAACTTGACAAAACAAACCTAGGAGGCAGACATGTTCCGAGTAATTCGACTATCCACCCTGACAGCAATATTATTGCTGCTAACTTTTTCTGTCGCAGCGGCAGGCAAAGGTGACACTCCACCTGACATTCCATCTACTGACCCTGAAAGATTTCCATTTCGCACTATTCCTTGGCCTGGGGTCATCCCAGTAAATATCTCCAGTGTAAGCGCCTTAGAATCGGTTGTGTATTATGGCCCAGGTGCGGGGGACGCAGGATGTGAGACTGAAGACTTGAGTATTCGTGCCAATATTAGTCACCCTACTGGAATTGGCGACGCTTATGTTCGGTACCGATATATGGGGAATAGCGGATATGTGGGTTCCTGGCACACTGTCTCAGTTCACGATTATGCCATGGGAGGGTTACATGGTTTCATCATTGACGTTAGCTCTGAAGCTGGTGGAGAGCTAGGTGCGGATGACGGCACCGTGGAATATCAGGTTCATGCTGAGAGCGGTTCCGGATTATTGGGTTACTATCCCGATGGATATGTACTGGGCGTCTCTGTCGAATATTGCCCATAGAGCGTTGAATCAAAAGCCCTTGCTGCAGACAAGGGCTTTTTCCAGGGGTCTTCATTCCCGTTTGAGTGTGAAATATTGAATATGATGTGAACTAGATAGTGAGATTTAGACGCTAGCTATCAACAATCCCGATCTCCTTCGGGCATTCTCGAACAACCGCGAGTGAGTTTGATAACGATTATCTTTGTTCTAGATTGTAGATCAAGTTTTTATTGTGAAGATTATGCCGATGATCAATGCAATCACTCCAACGACAGTCCCAGCGATTTGTATATACCCAAAACCAGGTTCGCGGCCTATCCCAATAATGTCTAGAGCGGCGAAAATAGCAGCTAGAATTATTCCCGCTGCTAAAAGAATAGTCCCCAAAAATTTCTTGTCCATCACTTTCCTCCTATCGGAAAACACGAACTGGCATCGGGGTTAGTGTTAGAGTCTGCGTAGCCTTTTCCAGTAATGCGCCGAGTGCGGGATGAAATACAAAGGCATTATAGCACGATTGAAAAATGTGCTTTCATCAGGATTCGATTTTGATTTGGACGTCTTTGGGAAGGGCCAGGCCAGCCGCGACCTCGATGGCTTTTATAATCCCCACTGGAACCGGACAGGCAGCATGAGCACAAAATTCCATCCCTTTAGCCAGAGTCTCAGGAACGCCGCGTCGAGCAGAAATCTCATGTAGCGCGTCGACTTCGTCTAAGTTTTCAGCCAGCTTCTGAATGTGTTTGCAGCTACTCTCGATACTCAGTGAGACTCGATAATCTTCGATCAGATCAGCCACAACGGTTGCGTATTCCCCGCAAATCCCCGCATCAATTCTAGCTTTTGACATGGTGTACTCCAAAGAGATATTGCTCAAAAAAAATAAAACTCTGAGTACATTCGTATCAGAGTTTCTTAGTGGCGAGGGTGGGAGTCGAACCCACGGCCAAGGGCTTATGAGTCCCCTGCTCTACCACTGAGCTACCTCGCCATAGCGGGAAAAATGTTACTATGGCCGACTGGTTTTGTCAACGAAATCCCTTTGTCGTTAGCCCAAAAGCCCTCCGCTGTAATTCAATTGGTAAACCGAACGCCCGTTGTGGGAGATGGCTTCGGTACCTGTAAAGCGCTTGAAATCACCCAGCACCCGGTTTGTGTAAGAATAGGATTCGAGCTCAAAATTCTTTGGGCCTCGAAAGGGATGCTCTCTGGATATCTCTCGCAAAGCAACACGCAAGAATTCATACACATCATTAATCTCGCCTTCAGGCAGCTCCGGGCTAACACCTCCGGCAAAGCTCATCCCCCAGATCGGTTCTGAAGTATGGTATACGATCTCCTGGCCGACGAAATATCGCATCCCGAAAAAAAAATCTCGATAGAGTAAAGGTCCTTGACGGAATTCATATTGAGTCGAATTCGACAGGATCGGCTCCACCCGGTATTGGGGTTGATGAGCCGCATAGGTGCTCTGCTTTGCTTTAACCAGGAATTTTATAAAATCTTTTTCAGGGATGGGGAG
>CAYTKR010000095.1:0-20546 GCA_964438295.1 uncultured Anaerolineales bacterium | reverse complement strand
ACACACCATTTTGAAGCGATTCAATCCCTCCGATTGCCGCCGATACGATCACCCCTATTCGACCGCCATTGTCTTCTGTAACTTCCAGACCTGCATCTTCGATGGCTTCGCGAGCCACGGCAATGGCCATCTGCTCGAAGCGATCCTGGCGTCGCGCCTCCCTGGCATGCATATAATTCTTGGGGTCAAAACCTTTCACCTCGCAGGCCACTTTGATCAGGTATTCTGATGTATCGAATAAGGTAATCGGGGCCAATCCAGATACCCCTTCGATAGCATTTTGCCAACTTTCACTTGCACTAAGTCCCAAAGGGCTCATTGCACCCATTCCTGTCACTACAACGCGCTCGCTCATTATGCCTCCAGTTTTCAGTTGGTAGTATCCAGTATTCAGTGACCAGAATACTGGATACTGGTCACTTTTTACTGGTAGCTCTTCAAACCCGACCCCGTCAGAATTGCCACAATCGGTTCTGGGACATTACCCACAATTTGGGATAACGCGTCCCATACGATGGCTGAAGTCGGCTCTACATAAAACCCCTGACGAGCAAGCGCGTCGCGCCCTGGAAGGATATTTTCTTCTTTAACGCGGATGAATTTGCCTTTCGATGAGTTAATTAATTCGAGAATTGCCTTTGATCGATGGGGCCGGATGATGCGGACTCCCTCAGCGTGGGTTTGACCTTCGGTGACATGTTCTACTCCCGAGGGGCCATACTGGAATTTCGCCCAAAGTGGAGCGCATGCCGCAGCCTGCACACCCACGAGAACAGGCAGCTCATCAATCATATCCGCGGCACGCATAGCATAAAATCCCCGCCCCACACCGAGTAATAAGCAACCCTGGCCCGCAGGTATGACAACCGTCCCCGGTACACCCCCCAATTGATCAAACAATTCATAAGCTACTGTGGCAAATCCCGGCAACCCCTGGGGCAAGTGCGCATGACTCGCATACACAGCACCCTCTTCAGCAGCGTTTTGGACAGCCTCAGCGGCATTCGAACGCGGCCCTGGCACCGAGACCACCTGCGCACCGAACGCTACGATCTGAGCGCGCTTCGGGCCGGAAGCATACTCCGGGACAAACACACGCGCCCTCACCCCGGCACGGGAGGCATAGGCCGCGAATGATGCCCCTGCATTTCCAGATGAATCTTCAACGGCTTCAGCGACCCCGCGCGAACGCAGGTAACTGACCAGTAACGCCGTACCGCGATCCTTGAACGAACCGGTTGGGTTGAGATACTCCAATTTGAAAGCTACATCCTGGCCAAAAGCTTGCGCCCAGACCAGGGGCGTATCCCCCTCACCCAAACTGACCACTGGAGCATCATTGGGCAGCCCAAATGCATGTCGATAGCGCCAAATACCCAACAGGGAAGCATCAATATCCTGAAGACCAAAGGGAGGTAGTTCAACAAAATCAAATATTCCACCACAGTTTGTGCAACAGTAGGGAGTTGAATTATCGGGGAATGGTTGGTTACATTGTGTACAGAAAATCATCGCTTGAAAATGGGTGCTAGGGTGCCCGGGAACAATAAAAATTCACCCTTGCCCCCATCTCTCCTGCCCCCTTTCTTAATTATTCACCAGGTTTTGGCGTATACTGTCCCTCGATCCAGGTATCTCCAGCCGGTCCGACTTCTTTTTTCCATATAGGCACAATTTCCTTGAGACGATCAATGCCATAGCGTGCCGCTTCGAAGACTCCTGTATCACGATGGGCAGCCGTGCAGGCGATCAGCACTGTCGGGGTCTCAGGGTAAAGGCGTCCAATCCGCTGAACAATTGCAATGCCCTCCACCGTCGGCCAGCGCTCTCGGATCTCATCTGAAACCTGCTTCATCTTGGCTTCCGCCATGGGGACATAGGCTTCGTATTCCAGGTACTCAGTTTGGGGTGGCAGGCCGTCTTTGTTAGTTTCACCACGCACCATACCGGTGAAGAAACACGCCGCACCCGTCGAGGGCAGCGTAATCTGCTCCAGCAAGGCGTTCAGATCGAGATCACCTTCTTGTATCGAAAATATCGTTGGGAAGTCAGTAATGCTCATCAAATTTTACAATCTACGACCCGCTATCTCATCCGCCACTTACATGCGGAAACATGGCTACTTCCGCTCCATCGGGGATGACATCCTTAGCGAAGGCGTATTCTCGATTGATCGAAACCAAGGTCGCTTCGAGCGCTCCGCTAGCGTTCGGATACTGCTCAGCCAGAACAGATTTCAATCCTTGTACGTCAATATCTCTCGGCACGTCTAAAGAGATGCTTTTCTGACCAATATGGTCTCGCATCGTCGCAAAAAACAAGATGGTTATGTTATTCATACGAAATCCTGTAATTGGATACCACTAACGGATACTGGATACTGATCACCGATTCACCACATCGCCGCTCTGCCCGCCGCGCTTCTCGACGACTCGCAAATTCGCAATGCGCATGGTCTTTTCCACGGCTTTGGCCATATCGTAAACTGTCAGCGCTGCAATGGAAACCGCTGTCAAGGCTTCCATTTCAACTCCGGTCTTGCCGCTGGTGCGAACCGTGGCAGTGATCTCTACCCCTGGCAGAGAAGCATTGGGTTCGACATCCACCAACACTTGGTCGATTACCAAAGGGTGGCATAACGGGATCAGGTCCGAGGTGCGCTTCGCAGCCATAACGCCCGCGAGCTGCGCCACGCTGAGCACATCACCTTTTTTTAGCTCGCCCTGCTGGATCATATCCAACGTATCGGGCTGCATGATCACTTCACCCTTGGCGACGGCCTCACGTTCAGTAACAGGTTTATGACCGATATCAACCATACGAGCGCGACCAGACTCGTCAATGTGAGAGAGCTTTTTATCCATAAAGCCGATTATAATCTACTCTGCTATCAAAATAATTCGGTTCTCTAGGAATTGCCTGGAGTGATCCCCCAGATTTAGGGGTGAGTGGGGTGCGTTGCACCCCTCTCACCCCTAAATCTGGATAGTCCCACGGCGGTTCCCAGAGAGCCAACATTTCGTTCAGGCTTAGATTTCGATAAGCAATTGGCTACCAGAAGATCCTGATATGACTGACAAAAAATCATCCTCATCGAGCGGGGCCGCTGTCACAGCACTGATGGGTTTTCTTAGTGCCGCCATGGGAGCATTCTTCATGCTTGCTGGAGCGGATGTGATCCACCTCAACCCAGATGATGTACATGCGCCCCTGTGGGTCATCGCTGCTGCGGGCTTGGTGTTCTTTCTGGCAGGGATGATGATCATTTTTCAAGGCATCGCTGGCCCAGGTGCCGAACAAATCAAGCTCTATAAGTGGCTGCAATACTTCCTGGTTTTAGGCATCCTGGCGTCCTTCGCGGCCATATTCATATGGGTAGGCTTGGGGGCAGGAGAACGTGAATTCGAGAGTTCTGTTTCCATTGGGCCGCTGGCAATCATCGGCCAGGGGAGCGAATTTATTGGGCGCTGTCTCTTTGGAGGATTTGGGTTGCTGATGGGCTTCATTGTGCTCTTCTTTGCCATCAATCAACCCATGCAGATCTTGGGGCTGAAATTGAAAAAAGATCAGGACTTTGATACATCACAGGAAAAAAGTCCTCGAAAATAGGAGAAGATCATGGCTAACATACCTACACTTCAAGATATATATGCCGCTCGATCCCATGTTTATCGATACTTGAAGCCAACTCCCCTACACCATTATGCCACCTTGAGTGAGGAAGTGGGCACGCAAGTGTACATCAAGCACGAAAATCATCAACCGGTGGGCGCGTTCAAAGTGCGCGGAGGCGTGGTAATGGCCAACAGATTGACACCGGAACAACGCCGAGCCGGTTTATTCACTGCCTCCACAGGAAACCATGGGCAGAGCGTTGCCTTTGGCGCACAGGCTATCGGCATCAAAGCAACGATTGCTGTACCCGAAGGCGCCAACCCCGGCAAAGTCGCGGCGATGCGAGGTCTGGGAGCGGAAGTGATCTTCCATGGCAAGGATTTCGACTCGGCGCGAGAGTGGATTATGGCTGTCGCTGAGGAAAAAGGCGGGACTTTCGTTGGTCCGACAGATGAACCACTCATACATGGGGTGGGAACCTACGCGCTTGAAATTTTGGAGGATCTGCCAGATGTGGACGTGATCCTCGTCCCGGTGGGTGCTGGCAGTGGCGCCTGTGGCACCAGCATCGCGGCCAAGAGCATCAATCCCAAAATCGAAGTCATCGGCGTACAGTCAGCCCAGGCTCCAGCCATGCAATTGAGTTGGAAATCGGGCGATCTTATCACCGCACAGATGGAGACCTTCGCAGAAGGTATTGCCACCCGCGTCCCCTTTGAGAACACCCAGATTATCATGCGCAAATACTTAGATGATTTCGTCCTTGTCGACGATACTAAAATTGAAACTGCCATCCGAATGCTGCTGGAGCACACACACAACCTGGCCGAAGGCGCTGGCGCAGCTCCATTGGCAGCTGCACTTCAAATGAAAGAACGTTTGGCTGGGAAGAAAGTCGTCTTGGTGATGAGCGGGGGGAATCTGTCCCTAGAAAGGCTGAATCAGATAGTAATCAAATATTAAGAAAGATAAATGCAAAAGGTCAACTTTTTACAAAAGTTGACCTTTTTGTTGTAGTTTAGTACACCGTAAACTAAATATGTGCATATTTTGCTGTGACCGGTCTCCCGACCGAGTCACTCCGGCACGGTCAGGAGACCTGCAAAATCTCAAAAAGGGAAATTTTAAGATACTTAGTATACAGTCTATTTAGGGTTACTACTCAGAATAAGAGGGAAATATTTCCATAATGAGCATTGCCAATCCACGGAAACTCAGGCCAGATTCTATTCCTCGGCGGAGTTCACCTTCTGGGGCATTGGCATCATAGCATTGTACAAATTCAACCCCACAGGCGCGCGCGATATCAGGGATATCAAGCTTGGGAGCGGGATTCCCTAAGGCATCTACCCCCACCCCAGGGGTTGGCTGGAGGCCTGTCGAGGCTGCCCCGCGGTTATCCAGCAAAACAATCAACATTTCCGACTGGTTGTACGCTGCATTACATATTGCTGGGATCGCAGAATGATAAAAAGCCGAATCCCCAAAAAATGCTACGATCTTCTCGTCCACACCGGCTTTGTCCAGCCCACTTGCCAACGCAACAGTTGACCCGATGGCAAACTTGGCATCTAACTGCTCGGCAACCTTGACCATACAACCCGGATCAGCAATGATAATCGGCTGGTGATCTTTTTGGTGGGCGACTTGCAATACCAGGTCGAGCACTTCTTCATAGGCATATTGGGCACAATGATCGATCTTGGTGGGTCTCTCTGATTCCTCACCTTCAGGCAAATAGGTAGTTTCTGGTTTGAATCCAGGAAGAAACTTTTCCAAAGACTGCTGAATATGCCAGCGGAATAATTCCCCTTCCCAGTTCACATCCCCCGATTCTTTTCCAAATATTTTGCCATCATAACCACATTCATAGGCGGTAGTTTTCAGACAGTTCTCCACATAGGGATCGATCTCCTCCAATACCAGGATCTGCTGGCAGCCTTCCATGAATTGCCTCAAGATTTGCTTGGGAATTGGATACAAGCAACCTAACTTGAGGATCCGCAAATTATCTCTGTGTCCATCTCCCAGGACGTCCATAAGTTTGCCATGGACATATCCTGCGGCGAGGATCCCAATGGGACCCGATCCGATGATCTGGTTGTAGCTGGATTGTTCTGCCCAAGACTGGAAAATAGCCAGGCGCTCATGCAAATTTCGATGCATCGCGACTGCATTTCCGGGATAGGGTACAAAACGGAGAGGTTCGCGAGTGAATCCCCGCGGTTCTTGCAAAGACGAGGGCTTCTCAAGTGCGATCTCGGTAACTTGCTGGATATAACTGCGCGTCACACGAAGGATCACCGCGGTATTGAATCGCTCGGAGAGACCAAAAGCCTCTCGCATCAGGGCATATCCTTCGGCGATCGAAGAAGGTTCCAGCATGGGGATTTCAAGCATTGTCGCCAGGTTTCTTGTATCTTGATCGTTCTGTGAACCATAACCCCCAGGATCATCCCCAAGTAATATCACCAAACCACCATGCACGCCGGTCAAATTGAGGCACATCAGGGGGTCCAGCATCACATTCATCCCCACGCTTTTGGTGCAAACCAAAGCTCGACGTCCGGCCATTGACACGCCAATGGCCATCTCGATAGCTACGCGCTCATTGGTCGACCACTCAACATAAAAGTCATGATCGTGGGCAAGTTCAATCAAGACATTCAGTACTCCCGATCCGGGGGTTCCTGGATAGCCGGCTGCAAAAGATGTCCCTGCTGAAATGGCTGCATGGGCAAAAGCTTCATCTCCGTTGAATCGATTATGCATTTTCACTTCCTCCACAGAAAGATGATAACACTTATTATCAGCGAATCTCAGGAGATCTCGAACGCTCCGCTCTCCAGGAACCGACGGTGGCTTTGCAAATTACCCTGTCAACTATTTGTGAATTGAAAGCTCGGTTCTCTGGGAAACGCCGTGGGACTATCCAGCCCCGACGACTCCTAGAGAACCGAATGCTCAAACGTAAACGAACGTTTGTTTTCTGCTATAATCAAATCGTCCTGCCCAGGGTGATACTTACATTCTGGATGGGGTGGTTGCATAGCTGCTCTCATCAGACCAACGAATGTCGATTTTTGCCTCCCATGAGGAAGGGTATGGAAGATAGATACCAAATCGAGTTTGGTCAAGGGCTTATAGAATATGCGTTGATTATCGTTTTGGTTTCATTGATCGCAATAACAGTTCTAAATGTCCTCGGTGCTGCAATAGGCAATGTGTTTAGCAATATCATCGCGAATCTATAAAATCTAGGTTATGTTGACATGTTAGGGATTCGATCTAGAAATGGCTGTCTTTGGACAGTTTACTGCGCTCTGGGAAACTAACCATGAACATCATCGTATCAGACCTCGAAGGCACACTCACAACGGGTTCGAGTTGGCGAGGTTTGCGCAGCTACTTCAGGGAAAATTACCGTTCATGGGAGTATGATCTCTTCTTCCTAAAATGGCTGCCCATATTCCCTATCGTAAAAATTGGCCTCATGAGCAGGCGTGAAGTCATGTCTAGATGGATGCAGGATGAGATCAGGCTGTTTACGGGAGCCTCATCCGAACAGATCAACGCAATGGCTTCATGGATCGTTGAGCATGTGATGTGGCCAAAGCGTCGGATGGAAGTACTTGATGAAATCGAACATCACCGTCGGAATGGTGCCCAAATAGCTCTCGTTTCAAGCGCTTACCAACCCATTGTGGCAGAATTTGCTAAACGCTTAGATGCAATTCCTATCGGGTCACCGCTTATTTTCCATGGAGGGAAGCTTGTTGGCGTCAGGTTGCCAATCAATTCTTATGAACATAAGAGCAAAAACATACGGGATCATATTGGTGAGAAGCCAATTTCTCTAGCTCTTGGCGATACTGCATCAGATATCCCGATGATGGAGATGGGCGTCGAACCTGTAGCGGTATTCCCAGACAAATACCTGCGAATGTATGCCGCATCGCAAGGTTGGCGCATTCTCGATGATCATCGCTAATTCTATGTCCCGATTCATCAGTGAGACATTTTCAGTTGCTATGACGTTTGGTAATTCTCATATTTTGGGGTTTTGCAGGTGCTTTGAACAAGTTGCGTTTCAAATTCTGAGGCATTTTCCCGCACATTCAAAGAGGTCTATCCAACTATATTGCTAATATAGGCATAAAATATAGTAAAAAGATGTTATATGATATACTGAAATTATGGAAAGAATAATCACCGTCGCTAACCAAAAAGGTGGTGTGGGGAAAACCACTACCGTAGTAAATCTGGCTGCTGGGTTAGCACGCTTGGGGAATCGCGTTGCCGTAATCGATCTCGATTCTCAAGGGGCTCTCACGATCAGCCTGGGTTTCGATCCCTATACGATCCGTCCATCCACTTACAATATCCTTCTCGAAAAGGATATGGCGTTCAAAGATGCATTACGCGAATCTCGACCAAGCATTCATATTGCACCAGCGAACGCTGAATTGATCGCTGCCGAGTATAAACTTTACAACGAATCGGACCGCACGTCACGTTTGCGCAATGCCCTTCAATCACCTCGAGATCCGTATGATTTCATATTGATAGATACTCCCCCAAACCTTGGTCTCATTACTGTAAATGGCTTGGTGGCTGCCAACGAGTTGTTGATTCCTGTAGCTGCAAATTATCTATCCATGCGCGGTGTTCGTTCCCTGCTGGACTCTGTCTGGTTGATTCGAGAAAGATTGAACCCCCAATTGAAACTTCTAGGGGTTCTGCCAACGATGGTGCAATCCAAAGCAGTTCATGCTCAATCTGCCATTTATGAAATGCAGACGGTTTTCAAGCAAAAAGTTTTCCATTCAATCATCCCGTACGATAACGCTGCTGCGACTGCGCCTGCCATGCGGCAAACTACTATTGAATACGCCCCTAACAGTTCTGTTGCAACGGCCTATCTATATCTCGCCAAGGAGGTGAGCAATGTCTAATGACATATCTCATGACCCTCTAGAAGGAAAAGGGGAAGAAATGATACCAGAAAAGGGTTTACCCTTTGATGATATCGACGAAACCCCACTCGAAGACATTCCTCCCGAAGAACGCATACCAGATTTTGAAGAAGAGGAGGTCGCCTTTGATGACGAACAACCTCTCCTCGAGGAAATTGCTTTTGATGATGAAGAACCGATGCTCTCAAAACCAAATACTTCAGTAGAGTCTGAAGAGATTTCTTCGGAAGACTCCTCTGGATTTGAGTTCACGGTGGAAGAAGCCGAAGCTCTTATTGGTGATATCAGTGAAGCTTTTGGCACAGAAGCCACACCCTGGAGTCTTTCAGAAGAAGAAGCCGATGCTCTGGTAGGCGATGTTGGTGAAGCATTTACGCCAAGCGATGCTTTTGGTGAAGGGGATTCTGAAGAAATGGATTTACCCGAGCCAGCAGATGTAGTTCCAATGGTCGAAGAGTTTGACCAACCCCCTGATAATCTCATTGATCAGGGAATGGGAACCCATCTCGAAGACGCTGACATAACGGCGGAAGGGGCGCACACCGATGAACAACTTTTCTCCCAAGCGTCTTTTCAGGACCCAGGTCCTCAAGTCCCAGACGCCCCCCCAGCAAGCATCCAACACCCTGCGCAAAAAGAATCCAAGCCTATGGTTGATCTACTGGTAACCGATAAAGATATGCAAACCTTGTGGAGACGGGCAGATAAAGCCCAGGAGGACGTTACTAGATATATCTCGACCCTTTATATAGCTCAACCCATGTTAGATCACATCCAGGATGCCCGCAACGAGCTTATGGCTGGCAAGAAGTATTATGAAGATGCCGAACGCCATATTAACGAGGTCGAGTACAGGGTGGAGCTTAGCAAAAAACTTGACAAATGGTCGACCACCCTAATCCCCTGGCTATTCATTTACATTGCAATCTGGTTTGTTGGGTTGATCGTCGCAATTTTCGTGATTGGGGATGGGATTTTCGCAAGCGACGCTTTGCCACTGACAATGTTGGCCGGGAGCATGATCTGGGGTGGTATGGGTGGGATCATTGGCGCATTACTACCCTTGATCAAGCACTTCTCTACAGATCGTGATTTTGCCAAAAGCCACTTATGGTGGTATATCACCAGCCCATTTGTTGGATCTGTGATGGGGGCAGTCATATACCTTGTAATGAGTTCCGGGCTGATCTCGATCGCAGGAGGTTCATCGATCATCACATACATCTTAGCCGGACTCGCAGGTTATCAGCACAATGTCTTCACAGATTTGGTAAAGCAATTACTCAAGAAGCTTGAACTAAAACCAAAAGAAGAATCCCAAGATAAGAAACCAGAGGAAATTCCACCTCAAGAAGAAATCAAAGGATGAAAAAACTGGGCGCAGCCATTTGAACTGAACTGCGCCCAGTTTTTTTAACACCAGCATAAACGTCAGCCGCGTTTTCCCCAAATGATGCCTTCGATGACGCGGACGAAGCGCAAAACCAACGATCGAATACGCGTGTAAACTTGGTAAAGGGTATAGAAGCGGTAGGGCCATACCTTTGGTTTCTCCTCGGGCAGAGGCCCAGTCCATTGGGCTGCCACGGCCCCCCATGTCAAACCCGCGCCAAACCCCACAAATACAATTTTGTCTCCCGGCTTCACACGCCCATCTTGAATCGCTTCTACTGCGGCCAGAGGAATGGATGCTGTGGATGTGTTGCCATAACGATCTAGATTGACAACAACGCGCTCCATAGGCATTTTCAGTCGCCGTGCCGCAGTTTCGATAATTCGTTGATTCGCCTGATGGGGGATGACCCAATTTACATCGTCTAATGCTATCCCTGCCTCTTCAACAGCATCCTCAGTCGCTTGTTTCATAACACGAGTAGCAAAGCGGAAAACTTCCCGGCCATTCATCTGGATAAAATGCAATCCTTCCTGGAGTGTCTGAGTGCTTGTAGGTAATTTGCTCCCACCGGCGGGCACAGAAAGCAAATCGCCGCCAGACCCATCTGAACGCATCACCGCAGACAATATTCCCCCTGGCTCTTCACTGGCTTGAAGGACAAAAGCACCTGCTCCATCTCCGAACAAAATACACGTTCCACGGTCGTCCCAATTTACCAGGCGCGAAAGCGTTTCTGCCCCCAGCACTAAGGCTGTCTCAATAGACCCCGAAGTGATCGCTTGCGCAGCCATATTCATGGCAAAAATGAATCCCGTACAAGCTGCAGAGAGGTCAAAAGCACCTGCTCTGCTAGCCCCAATCCGATCCTGGATCAATGAAGCTGTCGAGGGGAAAATGTGCTCAGGTGATGATGTGGAAACGATAATGAGTTCGATGTCATTTGGAGTAACCCTGGCCACCTCCATCGCTTGCAAGGCAGCTTCCGATCCGAGGCTGGCAGTGCTCTCTCCCTCCTCAGCAATGTGGCGCTCGTGAATACCCGTTCGACTGACAATCCATTCGTCGCTAGTATCAACCATCTGAGCAATCTCAGCATTTGAGAGTATCCGCTCTGGAACACTCACTCCCCACCCCGTAATGTGGGCATTGCGATTCATGATCCTTCTCCATTGAATCGGCTCAAGATAATCGTGGCGTTATGACCGCCAAAACCAAATGAGTTAGACATAACATGATCTACTAGCGTTGGGCGGGCCTGATTGGGAACATAATCTAAATCACATTCTGGATCAGGGTTTTCATAGTTGATAGTAGGAGGCAACATTTCATCAGTAATCGCCTTGACACAGAAGAGGGCTTCTAACGCCCCAGCTGCTCCAAGCAGGTGCCCGGTCATCGACTTCGTCGAGGAGATTGCCAGTTTTTCAGCATGCTCCCCAAATACTTCCTTGATCGCTGAGGTTTCACTCTTATCGTTCAAATTCGTGCTGGTCCCATGGGCATTGATATAGCCAATTTCACCGCCGGACATATCGGCGCTATCCAGGGCAGCTCGCATGCATTTGGCGGCTCCAGCCCCATTCTCTGCGGGAGCAGAAATATGATAGGCATCGTTTGTTGAGCCATAACCGGAGACTTCTGCTAGGATTTGTGCCCCACGGGCTTGGGCGTGTTCGAGAGATTCCAGCACTAATACCGCTGCCCCCTCTCCCATCACAAATCCATTCCGGTTGGCATCAAAGGGCCGTGATGCTCGCTCCGGCTCATCATTGCGGTCGGATAATGCACCCATTACGATCATCCCCGCCATGGCGATAGGCACAATCGAGGCTTCTGAGCCGCCAGCGAGGATGACATCGGCCTGGCCTCGACGAATGACTTCAGCGGACTCGCCCAGGGCATTCGTTCCCGTAGCACAGGCCGTAACAACCGCAAAATTCGTGGCACGCACCCCTAAATGGATGGCGATCATTCCCCCGGGGCTATCTGGCAACATGCGCGGGACGAGAAACGGACTCACTCGTGAGGGGCCCTGTTCGACCAAGGTTTTCACGTTCTCGTAGAGGGTTCCAATCCCTCCAATCCCAGTACCAATAACAGTTCCAATGCGGTCGCGGTTATCATCATCGATTTCTAATCCCGCATCCGCTACGGCCTGCTGTGCCGCTGCCAACGCATACATCGAAACCATGTCCATTCGCCGCATTTCTCTTCGACCGAACAATGCCTTAGCGTCGAAATTCTTGACCTCTGCCGCGATCGTTGTTTTATACCCAGTA
The DNA here is from genome assembly GCA_964438295.1 of uncultured Anaerolineales bacterium. Classification (GTDB taxonomy): domain Bacteria; phylum Chloroflexota; class Anaerolineae; order Anaerolineales; family UBA11858; genus NIOZ-UU35. The sequence goes on along the minus strand of CAYTKR010000095.1, from coordinate 8,280 downwards.
GTGTCGAACTTTGTGATCTGGCCCATTCCTGATTTTCCGGCGATAACATTCTGCCAGGTGGATTCGACATCATTTCCTAGAGGGCTGACACAGCCTAAACCCGTAATTACAACACGTTTCCTCATTGCGTGCTCCTTCAAACCAAATTATTTACAATCCAGCATGCTAACTGAAAATCGGTATGTTCTGCATTCATCCCTAAATTAGAACTCCGTTTCCAGTCTCATTAGAAAACACCACATCCCGACTTTAGATGCGCACAAGAAGAAACCCGCTGCTTTTGGGCAGCGGGTTTGGTCATTTTGAAATACGCTGGCATTTACGGAGTTGTATATTCTACCTTCAAGTTGGGGAACAGCAGAATATAGTCGGCAATACTATCCGTATCTGTGTCGTTATTGAATTGGAAGCGGAATTGGATCTGACCGCCCAACGAGTTTTGAATTGTGGTGATTGCATCGGCTCCCCCGGTACGAGAAGCTCCCACAAAAACTTCTTGCGAGCTACAGAAACTCCACAATGCTCCTCCTGGAGTATCTGTATAGTAATCGCTGGGTTCGAGATTGCCATAGTTATACCGGTACACTCCCATACAGCCTAAATCGACGAAGGGGGTACTGAAGATGTCACGCCCCTCAAAGAGCATGGATACAGCTTCAACTGTTGCATTTAATGGAATTGATTTCAGATCGAAGGTCACGAAACCTTGCCTACCATAATTGTGTTCTGAGTCACCAACATAAACATTGATACTTTGCTCACCTGTGGCAACCAAAGACCCTTGTATTAGGGGTGTCCAAATATCATAGAAATACCCGGCATCGGTTGTATTGCCGGCTCCAGAAGCAATGCCAAGATCTTCGACCATCACCCTAACCCATAATACACCACTAGTACTGGTGCCAAACCGCAGGCCATCTGGACTTTCAAGGTACCAGAAACCAGTTTTTTGCCCAGACGTTGCAGGTGCGATCATCGGGACCTTTAGGGTGAAAACTTCTCCTGGCGCAACAGTACCTGGGAAATTAACTCGTTCTGGCGCCCCCATCAAATCGCCATGGCTAAAGACAATACTGTATTGCTCTGTCCAGGTGCAGGTGCCAGTATTCTGCAAATCCCAGGTTTTTTCCATGTATTCCCCTTGCTCGACTTCTGTATTGTCTGGAATGGTCTCACTGACCATGCTGGCCAACAAGCAAGTCCCTGTTTCAGACTCAGCACCAGCTTCTTGGGTAGGATATTGTGTCGGGAGCGCGAACGTCATGGTCGCAGTCGGTGTTTGGGTTGGCTCCGGAGTTGGGGTTGGCGTTGACGTCGCCGCCTCCGCAATTTTCGTCAATTGCACCGCCACGATGGTTTCAGCCATTGCAGCTGCCGTACCAGCAATATTGGGGGTTGGTTCAACAGTTTCAGCTTTGCAACCAGTTCCCAGAATTGCGAGCAGCAAGAATACGGTAACGAGAATCTTGTTTTGAGTCATAGAATACTCTCTTTGTGGTTTTATTGCCCACATTTTTTAGCGTACAACCGCCATTGTACACCAATTTTCCAAAGAGCAACAGCATGTCTCATTGGGCTCTAAGAAGCCGATTTATATTCATTAATCAGCCTGAAAGCTGAATATTCTGCGGGATCTCGATAATTCATTCTTGATGTGAACTCCAAACCATGTATAATATATTCAAATCTTTCTGCAATTATATAGCAATTATAAGGTAGTGCCTTGATCAATATACACCTTGATTCAAATCTCTGGAAAAGGATCTCGCTGCTCACAGCAGGTGCATCACTCATCATTTTCATGATTTCGTTTGTCAAAGTGCACCCTTTATATGCAGCCCCTTTCAAGCAAGATGAATCACCCACATCTCCTGCTCCAACTGAGACTTCAACTCCAACTCCAAGCCCTTCATGTACTCCCCTTGTATCAAACACTGCATCTCCGTCCCCCACTCCTCGGCCTTCCAACACGTCTACAGATGTGCTGGTCTCTACGCAAACTCCCACGCCAACAAACTCAGCCACTCAGCTTCCTACTAAAACGACTTCGCATCTACCATCCATAACCCCTACAATCGCAGCTACGCCATCGTCCACACATACCCTTACAGCCACATCATCCCCACAGCCAGCGCTTCAACTCCAAAGCTCTTCGCTCAACTCGACCAATATCGCTCCCTTAACGATCGTAATCAGTGAAGTCGCCTGGTCAGGAACAACGGCCAGTTCCTATGATGAATGGATTGAGTTGTTTAATCCCGGGCCAGAAACGATCGACCTTTCGGGCTGGCGTCTGGTTTCCAGCGACAGCTCGCCCGACATTTCACTAAACGGCAACATGCCCCCTGGAAGTTTTTTTCTCTTGGAACGCAGTGACGATACTACCCTCTCCAACATAGGCGCGGATGGTATCTACTCTGGCGCCTTGGGAGATGGCGGAGAATCCTTATCCCTGCTTGATCCCTCGGGAGAGACGGTGGATACCGCTAATTTGGCAGCAGGAGCATGGCCCGGTGGGGATAATGATCCCCGATCATCCATGGAAAGATTGGGCGTCGTCCCAGATAGTTCTTCAGCCTGGGGCACAAATGATGGTAGTACTGAAAATGGCCGCGATGCCAATGGTGATCCAATTCGTGGCAGCCCGAAAGCGGCGAACTCTTTTTGGATTGTTAGCCCCTCAGCGACCGCTACTTCGACACCAACTCCTTCTGCAACGATTACCCTCACATATTCAGCCACGCCGACTTATATTGCAATTCCTTCCTCGACACCTTCAGCGACACAATCTTCAACCCCCACGACCAATCTCGCACACTCTGTGGTGATCAATGAGATTGCGTGGTCTGGGACATCCGCTTCGAGCGGAGATGAATGGATTGAACTTTTTAACCTCAATAATCGTTCCGTTGAAATCAGAGGCTGGAGCATCCAGGCATCAGATGGCACCCCTTCGATTATTCTCTCCGGCACGATACCCGCGCACGGGTATTTCCTTCTAGAACGGACGGATGACAATACCATTCGGGATATAAAAGCCGACCAAATTTACACTGGGCCGTTGAGCAACCGTGGTGAAAGCCTGATCCTTATAGATGCTTATGGCAACCACCTGGATTCAGTCAACTGGGACGGTGGGGCATGGCCTGGAGGCACAAGTGGTAGTGGGAGTCCTCCGTATGCAACTCTAGAGAGAGTTTCTGCTGCATCAAGTGACAATGATCAAAATTGGGGAACAAACAACGGGGTCACGCGTAATGGTGAGGACGCTGATGGCAACCAGATCAATGGTACTCCCAAGACTGCCAACTCCACAACCCATGCAGCATCTCCCACACTTACACCAACGAACACCCTCACATTCACGCAGACAATTTCTCCGACCTCGATGGATACTATGACGTTCACTCCTCCGCCTTCTGCGACCAATACCGCATCGCAGACACAAAGTCCATCACCGACAAGCTCACCCTCACAAACTGGAACATCCACAAGTACGTCCACGCCGACTCCAACTGTCTCCGCAACTCCCTTACAAGCAATCAACATCCTGATCAACGAGGTCGCCTGGGCAGGGACTGCAGCCAGTTCAACAGATGAATGGATCGAACTATATAACGCATCTCCGCAACCTTTTGACCTGACTGGCTGCACTTTGAAAGCTGAGGATGGTTCTCCTCACATCAAGTTAGAGGGAATCATCCAAAACGAAGGTTTTTTCTTGTTGGAACGCAGTGATGACACGACCATCAGCGACATCACAGCAGACCAGATCTACACTGGAAACCTCAGCAATGCAGGAGAAATCCTTTGGCTATATAGCTCTTCAGGGGAAGTAATTGACACAGCCAACGACGATGGCAGCGAGTGGCCTGCCGGGGATGATGACCTGCGCACATCGATGGAGCGCCATGCAAACGCTACAGACGGACCAGCTGCATGGGGAACGAATTCTGGGGTGATCACAAACGGGCACGACGCGCAGGGAAATCCTATCAAGGGGTCGCCCAAGAAACCCAACTCCGTTTTATTCCCAACTGCCACTCCTACCCCCACCCAATCCAGCACAGCGACTGCAACACGAAGCCCCACTCCAACACCCTCACCAACTGCCACCATTTTCTATTACCCACCCCAAACAATCTGGATTAATGAAATTGCATGGAGCGGGACAAGAGGCCATTACAACGATGAGTGGATCGAACTACTCAACACGGGATATGAACCGGTTGACCTTTCAGGGTGGGAGCTGATAGCCACGGATGGTAGACCCAAAATTTCGCTGGAAGGCGTAATCGCCCCCTGGGGGTTTTTCCTTCTCGAACGCACCGACGATACCACCATAGCTAATATTACCGCCGATCAAATCTACACCGGGTCACTCAGCAACAGCGGGGAAACACTCCACTTGTTTGGCCCACATGGAGAATTGGTAGACACTGCCAGCCAAGCCAATGGCCGTTGGCCGAAAGGAGACGCCAGCATCCGCGCCAGCATGGAAAGGCGCGGAACCAGCGCAGGTGGCCTCGCCTTATGGAATACGAATAATGGCTATGTTACCAATGGGATGGACGTTGATGGCTACCCCATCCGGGGAACGCCGAAAAACGCCAACTCAAACTGGTTCCCCACCCCGACGCCAACGCTCATTCCCACAGGAACCCTGATCTTGATCAATGAGTTCCTGCCTCACCCAAAATATGACTGGAACGGCGACGGCAAGTTCACGTCTGATGATGAATTCATCGAGTTGATCAACGCGGGGACGATCACGACGAACCTCGAGGGCTGGTTGTTGGATGATACCGAAGAGGGTTCTACCCCCTACGAACTCCCAAAAATTGACCTGGCACCCGGAGAAACACTTAATCTTTTTCGTTCTGAAACTGGCATCTCCCTCTCAGACGCCGGTGATGAGGTGCGATTATTCCTGCCGGATGGTACTCTCCTAGACGAACGCGCATATATTTACGCCAACGATGTCAATCTTTCCTGGTGCCGTTTGCCTGATGGCATCGAGGAACTAGCCTATCCTTGCTGGCCAACACCTGGATACCAAAATGCGGGTTACAAAGTTATCCCCGTCACGAACCCCCCTGCCATCGAGCCTGAGCAAGCGCAGGAAATCCCAGAACAAATCGACCTCGAGCAAATTGAAACCATTATCCAACCTGGATGGCTGATCCCAAGCGGCTCTCGAATGTGCGGATATCAATAACTCAGAACTGCCGCGACCACTTCTCATCCCAACGTTCAACAACTACCTTGGTCTGGGTATAGAATTCGACTGCATGGCGAGCCTGACCATGTAGTGTACCGAAGAAGCTTTCCTTCCATCCGCTGAAGGGGAAGAACGCCATGGGTGCAGCCACACCGATATTGATGCCCACATTGCCCGCCTGAACTTCATAACGGAATTTGCGTGCTGCACCGCCATCACTGGTAAACAGGCATGCCATGTTGCCATACGCACCCTGGTTGACGATCTCGATAGCCTGATCCAAAGTATTCGCATGGATCAATGTCATTACGGGCCCGAAGATCTCTGTTTGAGCTACTTCGCTTTGCAAGGGGAGATCTTTCAAAATGGATGGACTCAAGAAATTTCCATTTGGATAACGATCTACCTTGGTCTGACGACCATCCACCAGCAAGTCAGCGCCGTCATCTACGCCTTGTTGGATTATTCCTTGAATGCGAGATTTACTTTCATGACTGATCACCGGCCCCATGGTCACGCCATCTTCCAGACCATTACCAACCACGCGCTTGAGTGCGGCTTCGGCAATGGCTTCTGAAAAATTTTCCCTAGCATCGCCCACAGTAATGACCGTCGAGGCTGCCAGGCAACGCTGCCCGGCATTGCCAAAAGCGCTGTCAGCGACGATGCGGGTGGTCATCTCCAAATCCGCATCGGGCATGACCACCAAGGGGTTCTTCGCTCCCCCCTGGGCTTGGACACGTTTGCCATTGGCTGCGCCGCGGCTGTACACTAATTTTGCAACCGGAGTCGATCCCACAAAACTAACTGCCTTGACCTTAGGGTGATCTAATATGGCGTTGACAGCCTCCACGCTGCCGTTGACCAGATTTACCACCCCAGGTGGAAAGTCGATTTCCTCTAAAAGTTGAAACACTTTCTGCATCGTGATTGGACAGCGTTCTGAGGGCTTAACAACCACAGTATTCCCACAGGCCACCGCGTAAGGCAAAAACCAGAAGGGGATCATCCCTGGGAAGTTAAAGGGCGCGATAATGGCCACAACGCCCAGGGGCTGGCGGATCATATACTCGTCGATCCCAGGGGCAATATCCTCGGAAAACTCGCTCTGCATCAGCGCAGGGATGCCACAGGCAACTTCCACATTTTCGATGGCACGGCGCATCTCCCCGCGAGATTCTCCCAGGGTTTTACCGTTCTCCATGGTAATGGTTCGAGAGAGGTCATCGAAGTTCTGTTCCAGCAGATTCTTGAGTTTGAACAAATACTGTATGCGGCTGACCGCAGGCATACGGCGCCACTCCATAAAAGACGATGAAGCTGCCTCAACAGCTTTGTTTACATCCTCTGATGCAGACAATGGAACCTTGACCAATGTCTCGACCGTGGCAGGGTTCACAACATCCAGAAAATCTTCTTGCTTAGAACCAACCCAAATTCCAGAAATATAATTCTTCAAATTCTCGCTCATCGAAATAATCCTCTAAACCAGATGAGTTACACTAACACGGGTGAATATATCAATCTTTTCTAACTCGCTAAAGAAAGGTTGCGGTTCAATGGCCAACTCCGGTGGACGAACTCCTGGATCAATCTTTCCTTCTGCTAACCAAATCGCTGCAATGGCTGGAACTGCGCCGGTGGGTAAAGCTCCTTTACAGGTCATGGTTCCCAGACGATAAGCATAATCCTTTCCATCCATGGTGCCCACAATTTCAGTGACAATTTCCTTTGCCCAATCTGGTGGTTGGTTTTTTGGAGGCGCTAAGAATTCCGTGATCTCTGGGACGTAGCCTGACATCATCGATAGCATTAAATCGCGTGGAACGACCCGCTGGCCATTGACATCCACAGGCTGGTCGCTATCAAATCCAAAATCGACTAAAACGCGTACTTTCTCGACAGTTTCTTTCGCCATTCCCCAATAATTGATCTTGAAGAAACAATCCTGCACCCCTTTGTCTTTGAATGATATGGGTAAAGTAGCCACTTCGGAGTGCAATGAGAGATGCATGGGGAGCAAACCCAAAGGCTCTACAAACCAATAATCTTCAAATCCACTCAGAGGCGGTTTCGCTTTGAATTCGCCATTCTCAAAAACCATCGGTTCGACGGTCAATTCTTCCACAATCGTAGGCACTGCATAAGTAAAACGCAGATCGTCTGGGGGTGGAGGCATGATGCCATCATAAATTTTGATACTTTCGATGGTGTCCAATCGATCAGCCGCATAGCGTGCTTGAATATTTGGCATACCCGGTGCGGACCCCAAACCTAGAATTGCGCTGATTCCTGCTTCCTTGAAGCGGTCGTGCAATTCAAGTTGTTTGCGGGTCACATAGAAGAGTCCGCCCATATCGTTGTAATGGACACCCGCTTCAAGGCAGGCTTCCATAACTTGAATGTTTGTGTAATAAACTGTAGCATTTAGACAAGTATCTGAACCTTTGAGTGTAGCAACCAAATCAACCTTGTCATTAACATTTACCGACTGGATCGAAATCTTAGGGCTATCTAGGTAATCTGCTACCGTCTTGGCGTTTTCCATGTCAATATCAGCAATGACAATTTCATCAACGCGCGGGTCATTGGCCAAGGTTTGTACTGAGATGCAACCCATTTTCCCTGCACCACCGAGAACAATGATTTTCATTTAACGCCTCCTAAAAACTCCAGAATTCATTCGTACCGCGAAGCCGCGAAGAGCGCATAAGATCTCTCAAATTCAATCTTCACGTTCTTTGCGACTGCGCGGATTCTTATGATCCTAATTTATCAAATCTGCTACCCATCCCAAATCAAGTTCTTTCAGCCTGGCCTTGGTGGGCATTCCGGTGGAGACATCCCAGCCAGCTTCCTGGTAATATCTATCTTTGGCATCCTCCAAAGCTTGCTCATCGAGGGCAATACCATCTGTGGCACCGCCTACTCTTGGCTGGAAAAGTTTGGGCGGTAGTTTGTCTTGGTCTCTACCAATCCCCTCACGCGCATTATATGCTCGCAACATATTCAAGCGACGTGCGCCAACTTCGAGCATTTCTTCCATGGAGAGTTCCCAC
>CAYTKR010000094.1:0-20568 GCA_964438295.1 uncultured Anaerolineales bacterium | reverse complement strand
CCCTCAAGTAGTTCGGCGTCGATCTGATCTTCTGCAAGCTCTTTCAAATTTATTTTCTCGGCCATTGTTTCATCGTTGACAGTAATCAGCGCGTGTTGGCGAACGGGCAAACCCAGGATACCGATATTGATGTCAGCGGCAGTGGCTTGGGGGGAGATACACACCTGGCAGGCGGAGCGATAGCGATAGCGCACGATCCCCCCTTGGCGGCTGAATTGCAATGCTTCCTGTGTGAGTCCCTTGGGCGAGCCTTTTCGTTCGACGCGCCACTGGTACTCGTCCATGGGAAGCGTTCCTAAACAATCGACGCTCATGGTGAGCAAGTTCTCCGTATCAAAGCCGTTCTGTTTGGTCATCTCGATGAGCGTACGCATTTCACAGGGGCGCAGAACGGCTCCTGATTTCTTTGCGCCGCGTTTGACCAGATCTGGGATCAATTTGGCAGTGTTGATGGGCATCAATGGGGCAAAGGGATTAAGAGCAGATAGCGCGTCTGGGTGTTCGATCAAGTGCGGACCTGTGTCCTCAGCGTGACCATTGGTGGGAACGACCATCTGCTGCAAACCGAGAGCCTCCCAGACCGATTTGGTGAATTCACGGAGCGTTCCTAAGGGGTCACCGTGAGTCTTTATCATCCATTGGTTGTTCATACGCATCTCCATTTCTGGAGATTGGAAGTTGGAGGCTGGAATACTGCAACCTCTAACTTCTAACCTCTATCTTCTAGCTTACAACCGTTAATCATTTATTTGTCCCTCGAGCACTTCTGCAATATCCATGGCCTGAATCTGCTCGCCAATGCCCTTGGAGTTGATGGCATCTTCGAACATGCTCAGGCAGTATGGGCATGCTGTGGCAACAGTGTCTGCCTGCACGTCCAGGGCATCTTGTAAGCGAGCCTGATTGATACGTTTGTCAGCATCAGTCTCGATCCACATGCCGCCGCCGCCGGCGCCGCAACAGAAACTGTTCTCGCCCTGACGCTCCATCTCCACTCGCTGGACTTTGGCCTGATCGAGCAGTTCGCGTGGGGCTTTATAGATGTCGTTGTAACGACCCAGATAGCAGGAGTCGTGGAATGTAAGCGTACCTTTTAGACCGTTCCCGTTGGGAGAGATCGCACCAATCGATGGAGCGACTTCTTGGAGCAACTCAGAGTAGTGCAGCACTTCATACTCGCCACCCATTTGGGGATACTCGTTCTTGAGGGTGTTGAAGCAGTGTGGGCATTGGGTGACGATACGGTTGAATTTGACCGATCCGAAGATCTCGATGTTTTGCTCGGCGAAAACCTGGAAGATATACTCGTGGCCCATACGCCGGGCGGTCTCACCGCAGCAGGCTTCATCGAAGCCCAACACGCCGAAATCGACCTCCGCCCTCTGCAGCAAACGAACTACCGATTGGGCGACCTTCTTGTTGCGGTCATCATAGGCTGCTGCACAGCCCATATAGAGCAGTACATCGACTTCGTCGCCGGGAGCCAACTCGCGCACGTTCAAGCCTTCAGCCCAGTTTAGCCGATCCTGGGGGGGCATACCCCAGGGGTTGCCCTGGCGCTCCATGTTACGCAATGTATCGCCTACGGATTTGGGCATCTCACCTGTCATCAGGATCGAATAGCGGCGCATATCTACGACACGCTCGGGGGGTCGGATGAAGGCTGGGCACCTGGTCAGGCACGCTCCGCAGGTGGTACAGGACCACAGGGCTTGCTCTTCGAAGAAGTGTGCGGGGAGTTCCTTGGAGCCGTTGCCATTACCGGTGACACTAGGGGTTCCCAAAGAGTCGAGCATGGCGTCGCGCATCCCCATCAGCAGCGTTTTAGGCGAATAATCCAGTCCGCTGTAAGTTGCCGGGCAGACCTCTTCGCAGCGCCCGCAGCGCAGGCAGGCATCGAACTCGAGCAGGCTCTGGGGCTCGAATTCGGTGACCTGGCCGACGCCCAGGATTTCGGCTGTCTCCAGGTCTTCGACCTTGGTCAGCGCGCCGTAGACTCGGCGGGGGTGCAGGATGATGTTCAAAGGGGCGTTGACCAGGTGGCGCAGCTTGGTGAAGGGGATGCTGGCTACGAAGGTCAGACCCAGGGCGACGTGGGTCAACAGTAGGATAGGGTGGATACTGAAGGCGGTCTCAGCGGTCAGGCCGGCGTTCGCAAGCGTTCCCGCCAGCCAGTTGCCGACGAAAGAATAACGCGCCCATTCGGGGGTTGCTGAGATCAGGCGCATGGATTCGGTGAAATATCCTGCCAGGGGCAGCAGGGTCAGCAGGGCCAGAGCGTAGTAGTCATCCCAGGCGGTGGGCAGACTCTTCGGGCGTAGTACCAGCCTTCGGAAAGCAGCCATCAGCACACCGGTTAGAATGAACAGCCCAGCCAAATCCATGATGAACTCATAGGCGAAATACCAGCCCCCTCGGGGGAAATTTTCCAGAGCAAATGGCGTGAAGAGGGCCATCTGCATTAGATTGATAGCGGTGCCCACGACCTGGATGGTTACACCCCAGAAGATCAACAGGTGCATAATGCCAGGGTAGATCTTTTTGAGAATGCGCACCTGAGCAACGGCGTGGACGAAGAAATCTCGCATGGCTGAGGGCCAGGCTTTGGGTGATGTTGGGGATGGAGTAGTGGTGATAGTGCTCATGACTCATCTCCAGCGCTGACGTAGATGTCACCGTCTTTGATTTCGGTTTGCAGTGGCATGAGGCCCTTGGGGGGTGGCCCGGAGATCACACTACCATCGGCAGGATCAAAGAATCCATCATGGCAGGGGCAGACGATCTGCTCTAATTCAGCATCCCATTTGCAAATGCAGGCAAAATGGGTGCAGACCGCAGAATAGGCCTTCAACCCCGCGGCGGTGTTGATCACCAGGGCCGGATAGCGTCCAAATCCCACAGTGCGAGAGTCGCCTACGGGCATATCAGCTTCGGGTGCGACCAAAATTGGTTCTGAGGGGGTTTCTTCCAGGTTGGGCGGGTAGAAATAAGCCACCACCGGGCCGAAGACCGCAGCCAGGCCGGTGACAGCTAAAACTCGGTTGACGACCTTGAGAAAGTCTCGTCGGGTAATTTTGCTCATTGCTAGCTCACCTCTCCCCAAACGGTCAGGGCAATCAGAATAACCATTAGCACGCTGATGACGATGAAGCGCACGCGGGTGGTTTTCTTCGATTTATCCGGTTTATTATCCAAAAACGGCCAGATCACGACGACGCCAGCAAAGATCACCGGTAGCACGGCTCCGGTTGTTTTGGGTAGATATTTGAGCAACTGGTACATGGCCAGGAAATACCACTCAGGCTTGACATGGGCGGGGGTGTTCAACGGGTCTGCGGGAGGTTGCAGGCCCACAGGGATGAATAAGCCGATGATGCCAATGACAATCAATCCGATACCGAACCACATGGCCACCTTGGCTTCATTAGTTACGTGATCAGGGTAGAAGGGGATCGGGTTTTCATCGGGAGATACGTTTTCGGTCATGTTGATTTCTCCTGTGTCAGTACTATGTTTCAGACTAAACTTAGCACCTGCCACTTGAAACTTATCACTTTAGAGCGGTTTCATAACGCCTTGTTTGCGCACCATCAGGAAGTGCATCCCCATGAAGACCACGGTGGCGACGGGGATGATCAATACGTGCAGGGCGTAGAAGCGGCTCAGGGTTTGGGCGCCGATGTTCCAGCCGACGCGCAGGAAGACCAATGCCAGGTTGCCGATGGCGGGCATGCTCCCGGCGATCTCGGTGGCGACGGTAGTAGCCCAGTAAGCTCGCTGATCCCAGGGCAGCAGATAGCCGGTCAAGCCGAAGGCCAAGGTCAGGATGAGCAGGGTAACGCCGCTGACCCAGTTGAGCTCGCGTGGTTTCTTGTAGGCACCCATGATGAAGACTCTCAGCATGTGGGCGGTACACATCAAGATCATGCCGTTGGCCGACCAGTGGTGAATCATGCGGATGGCGGCTCCGAAACGTACCTCGGACTCGATAAACTGGATGCTGGCATAGGCAGCCTCAGGCGTGGGCTGGTAGTAGAAAGCCAACATCACCCCGGTGATCCCCTGAACGATGAAGAGGAAGGCCGTGATACCACCGAGGCAGTACCACCAGCGGCGCTGCCAATCTGGGACCGGTTTGGCTAGCATCTTGGAAAGGGGATCAGATATCTCGTAGCGCTCGTCGATCCACTCGCCAGTACGAGCCATGAGCGGTTTCCAGGGAGCACGTGTTTTCCACATGCTGGTAGATTGAACGATGCCGAAGACCAGCACCAACCCAGCGGTACCAAAGACCACCCAGCGCGCCAGGGGTGTCCAGAGACCTTTCTCTTCCCCGGAGATGTGGCAGTGCAAACAGGGGTCTTGCTGGGGGGGCGGTGGCAGACCGGGCAAGTCGGACGAGAGGGCGGAATTTGCGTTTGAGGAGGGCTCAGTCGTCAATCCTGCGCTCTCACGAGCTAATTCCCAGTTGGGTCCATATGCCCTGGCCTGGCTCTGGTGCGCGAAGACCAGCAACAGCGCCGCAACCATGACGAAGGCGACAGTGCCCAAAAGGATTCGACGGAAGAATAGATTCATAGATCACCTCGGTCTGGAATCAAGGTTGAATGGAATGAACATTCATGCAATGGAGCATCAATTGTAGGGAAACTCCCATAGTTATAGGATATTCGTTCTTCGGTTTTGGAACAATGTCGGATGTCTGAATTGGAGTAGGGTGTAGGCCCTAGATATTTGTAAAATCTACCCTAGAGTAGTACCCCTCTTGAGTGTTGTTGCTACGCTGAGCAGAAATTTGAACCGCGAAGAAACTCAGCATGCCAAGAAAAAAACTAGCCACCTGACACTTTTGGAAAAAACATGAATTGGACACGGATTGCCACTGATTTTCACGGATTTTTGGAAATATTTCTATAAAAAATATCCGCGTTTTTCCGTGAAATCCGTGTACAAATCAGAAACTGTCGGGTAACTAGGAAAAAAATCGATAGCTAGATTCCGACCTCGATTCTTGATCAACTCAAGGTGCGTCATCAGGCCAGGGGGGTAATCCCATGGATCGATTGTAAATGTATCGTCCAATCACGCCTACGGATGCCATAACGGGAATGATGATCAATGCCCCTAAAATGCCCCCTATAACAACTGCAATGATAATGGCAATAAAGACCAACCCTTCGTGCATATGAACACTGCGGCCAAAAATTCGTGGTCTTAGCCAAATATTTTTGATGTTTATTAGCCCGATGTATACACCGAGAACCAGGATCGCGAACCAGAAGTTGGATATAGGTAAATAGGTCGAACCTTCGATAATAGCAACAATTGATGCCAAAATTGCGGCAATCGCGGGGCCGAGGTCTGGGATAATGGTCAGAATCCCTGCTATGATACCGAGGATCAGCGCGCCTGGAACACCTAACACCAGCCAGGCAATCGTAAATACGACGCCGACGACTGTCATCAGTGCCAGATTCCCGCGCAAATAACCGCGCCAGATATCCTTGATTTCTTGATATACACGGTTGGCGTCCGGTTTGTACGGATCAGGAGGCAATGCTAGCAGCCAATCTCTCAGGTGAGCCCAATCCCGTAGTAAGTAGAACATGGCCACAAATGCCACCAAAAGCCAAAGTAGATTCTCAGTGATTATCTCTATTAGGTGAAAGGCGTTTTCCGTGATCCCTTGGGCCCCTTCAGATACCCAAAGAATTGGATCGGGAAATAAAGCCCCAAGGTAAAGCTCATATTCGAAGATCAAGATTGGTTGAGCCAGTAAATCGGTCACCAGCATGACCACTCTTTCGAGATCAAGGATCAGAGCTTGAAATTCGTATATCAGCGAGGGCAGCATAAACGCTGGTAATGCGGCGATCAATCCGAAGGTGATGACCAGAATTATGATTGCCGAGACTGAATCCGAAAGACGCGTTCTTGCAACCAAGCTATTTTTTAGAGGATTGAGGACATAAGCCAGGAGCGCTCCAATGACAAGCGGTCCGATAGCTTCGCGTATATACCAGCCTACGATGACAAGGGTGATGAACATCGAGGTCATCATCACATAGCGGAATGGTTGGCTCCAAGTTTTGTCCATAACAGTTCCATTATACTCCTACAGTGGAATATTTCAACAAATAGGAAAAGGGGTTCTCAAGGAGTTGTCTAGGCGATCCCCTAATTCTGGATAGTCCCAAGGCGTTTCAAAGAGAGACGGAAAAGGCTCTTTGCAGTTAAATTTTGTTGATAGAGATGTTGATCGGTATACAAGATACTTAATCGCGCAATGCCCGGATCATATTGCTGGATAAAGCCAATTTATTCCCCATGTTTGCGGCAACGATACGATGGAAGGCAATCGCCAGTTCTGGATCCTCGGTCTCCATCCGTTCCATATTTTCACAAGAGAGATATAAAAGCTTGCCCGGCCGACTGCAAATTAGCGTAGCAATTGCGCGTTGCTCTGTATAATATCCGATCTCACCGAAAACTGTTCCAGCTTCCAGCGTTACGCGGAGCTTCCCCTCAGGATCTCTCACTGATGGTATTGAAATGAATTGGCCATCTTCAATGAAGTACATGCCTTGGATTTCATCTCCCTCTTCGATAAAGCAATCGCCTTCGATTGTCTCGATATATTTTAAATATTCCAGCATCCTCGAGGTGCTGCTGGATGGCTTTGCTTTGATGTCGGGGGTGATCATACTAAGCCAATCTCGTTCTACCCCTGAAGGGGATAGGCTTTCTCCAATAAGCTGAAGGGCGGTTTTCGGTTTCGCTACCAGGCCTACTTCGGAGAAGACATTGATTAATTTATCTTCACACCAGGCCACCCCTTGATCCAGATCTGGAAAAATGCGCAGGTCATCTTCAGATTCATTTTTATATACTTCTCTTTCCAATTGAGTTTGAATCTTTGGCGATAATCCTGTAAAAACAAGCGTAATTCCTTGGTTTTCGACCAGTTGTTTTAGCTTGGAAAAGCTCAAGGCAGCAGAAGAGTCGATGCCAGTGACCAACTGAAAATCCAGTAGCAAGTACTGTAAACGGGCTAAGTCGGGATCTTCAAGACGATCTCTGACGTTGGCGACCAAGCTAGTTGCCGTCCCAAAAAAGATGAAACCCTGCAATTTCAAAATATAGAGTATATCCCCCCTTTGTCGAAGGAGTTGTTGATACAGGCGCGGGCGCATAACATGGCTCTGGTAATTGGCGCCATTGACAGTATGATGGATTACATTGATTCGGCTGTAGTTGAGTACGAATAGTATGGTCGCCACAAGGATGCCTACAGCGACTCCTTCAAGGATGCCTACTGTGACGATGATAATCAGAATCAGCCAGATTAGCAGATATTCTGGTTTGGAAAGTTTATACCAGGTATCATACACAAATTCGATCAAGAAGGAGAGTCCTAAGAAGATCAGTAACCCACCAGCAATCATTTTGGGTAATACAGCCAGCGCGGTTGCACCGAATAAGATGGCAATGGCAACCATCGCCGAAAAGGTCAAACTACCCAGACGATCCTTCGCTCCCAAACGTCGAGCGAGCATGGAAGAGCTGAGAGAATGAAACCCAACTGGGCTTCCCCCAAAACCAGCCAGTAGATTCGCAAGACCGGTGGCTTTTAGTTCGTAATTCAGGTCGATATCTGCTCCGCTCGAAATTTCTAAGCCGCTGGCATTCAGCAAAAGTGAAATGGTGCTAACGATGATGATAGTACTCAGGTTGATGATATGTTTGAATATGTACGACCAGTCAGCCTGAGAAAAAGCTTGGATGGTCAGAAAATTAAACAACCCCCCTTGTGGGAATGGGCCCAATAGCCAGTTCTCAGATACCGCAGAGGCAATAGATCCAGCGCTGAGGAAATAGATCAGGTAAAACAAAATTAACCCGCCAAGCATGATTCCAGGCATCAACAAATAATGCGAGTGGCGCCGCAACAGGATATACAATAATGCGCCAAAAATAACACCCGGCAGCCAGCGAATTAATAGTTCGGGTTGTAGCAGTGCCAAGCTGGGAGGAACATTGGCCATCACCCCGACGCCGCCGAGGATGAGGAAACAGCCGGTACCACTAAGGAAGCCTCCTACGACGGGAAATGGGATAAAGCGTACTAAACCACCCAGCTTGAAGTGCCCCATCAGCCAGAAGGCTACTCCGGTGATCATTGTCGTTAAGATCATTGTTGCCACCACGGTGAGAAAGATAATGGAGGGTGGGGCGTGACCAATCATTTCTCTGGTGACGGTGGTGGTTATCACAGCCAAAATGGCCATTGGAACATCTTGGGGGACTGCAATGGAGGGTACAAATGAGCTGAGTGCAGCGACTACTAGACTCAGAATCAATGTGCCGAAGAGGATGATGCCAACCCCCTGTGGTAAATAGCCCGATATCTGCCCTGAAAAAATCATTGCTGTGCAGGAAACGATGATTGAGATTTCTAATGCCCCCAACACAACTCCAGCGACAAGGTTTGGCAGCAGTATTTGGAGGGAAAATCTCGGTCGTTGTTCAGCGGAATTGATTTCCATCAGCATATATTTCAATGTCAGTGTGAAAATTTTTGTGAATAAAATTTCAGTTAGCTCACAAAATTCATTATACCCTTGTTCTGATCAGAGAAGTTTGTAAAATAAATTAGGGTTCAATAATCATTAAGTGTTTTGCGGTTTGTGGCTTGAAATATTACTGACCGGTTTCACCGCAAAACCTGTGTAAATGCCGGTATTTTCTCACAATTTATTTTGGGATTCTTTCCGGCATTTACTTATTGGGAAGGGCATACTTAATCAAATCCTCCTTGGAATGTAGATTGATTATTAGCTTATCTCTGGGATTGGATTTGGTAAATTCCATATTTGGAGAGAAGGAGCGTGATCTACGCGCTCCTACTCTCCAAATATGCCATCTTCTTAGGTTATTTATTATTCAATTGCATTCAGGTTTGTAATCGGGTAGCAAACTTTCTGCATCACGAATCGCTGGGATCATAAACCCGATGGGGGTTAGCCAAAGCATCAAAATTCCAGTAACGATAAATAATAACGACATCCCCGCGCCGGGTCCTGTCCCCAGGATGGATCCAAGCAAAGGGGATAATGCACCCCCTGATTGCATCGCCGGCTCAAAAATCTTTTCAGCCAAAGGCCCGGCAATGAGATTGCCTAAAGGAATCATGGCGCGCGAGGCAGTAATCCGGGCGGACATTACCCTGCCTTGCACATCCGGGGGGATCTTGGAATGCCAGATAGTTGCCAGTGCGCCATTGAGGATGGGTATGAAGAAGAACATGAAAAACGCACCCGGGATCCAAGTGAGAAAATCTCTTCCAAACCCAAATACCACTCTGCCTAAAATGGAACTGAGCGCCATGCAGATTAACGCCCCCCTGATCTTTCTCTTGGGACCACCCCAAATACTGATCAGCAATCCACCCATCACTGCACCACCGCTCAAAAACGCCTCAATGTAGCTCAGGGTCAATTGATCACCACCTGTACGTATCAGGACGAGAGGAGCAACAAAAACTTGGCTTACAGTCCCGATCAAATTCGCCGTCATCCAAAGTAATTGCAACCCTCGCAAACTCGCGCTGGCAAGGATAAACCTGAACCCGAACAGAACATCCTGGAGGAAGTTTCCTTTCGAATCGATTCCAACCTCCGTTTGCACAGGCTGAGGGATTTTCGTAATCGACAGGGTGATAATCGCAATCGAGAATGTCAGCAGATCGATCAACAAGATGTCTTTAATGTCAGTAAATGCCAATAGTCCAGCTGCCGCAATTGGGGAGAAGATGCTAGAGGCTGTCGCGGCTAGCTCTTGCATGCCGTTGGCTCGACTGAAATTTTCCTTCGATACCAACATAGTGATCGAGCTCATCAATGCTGGAACCTGAATGCTGTCTGCAACACCGATTACAAAAACCGAAAAGTAGATATGCCAGATATCTACATTTCCAAACTTTGCAATCGACAGCAAAGACAGGCTGACAAGGCCAGCCATGGCGTCGCTGGCAATCAGGAGAATTTTGCGAGGATAGCGGTCGGCCAATGCTCCGCCGATGGGCCCAAAGATGAGCATGGGCACCGTCCAGAAAAAACCGGATAATGCCATTGCTGTGGGTGATTCTGTTTGCTGGTAAACCCAGACCGTCAGTGCGAAACCGGTCATACCAGAGCCAAAGAGCGAAATGAACTGACCCAACCAGATAGTCAAAAATCTTTTCATTCTTCTGAAATCCCCTGCACTATTGCTGGGCGAATGCCCCCCAAAACATCACCAAACCCAGGACGGCAAAGGCGGACGCCTTGATCAGGTGATTATTGTTTGCTCCCTCGACAGACATGATCCCAATATATATGCCCGAAGCGACGAGTGCGCCAATTGCAATGGCGGCGAATAACCACCAGGGAGTTGTGTGAGATTTATTGTTTTTCATTCTCAAATTCCTTTCATTGATTGGTGTGCTGGAAATAGGGGGCTTCGCTCTGCGCCCTATCTCCAGCATTTTGCTTATTGAGAAATCGTTATCATCTGGATAAGTTCATTTTCTGAGAACCAATTTCCAGCCGCCATGACACCCATCGGTTTTCTAATATTGCTGACATCATCTAAAGGATTGCCTCTCGCCAAAATCAGATCTGCCCTCTTTCCCACTTCGATGGTACCGAAATCACCTTTTCCCGTCATCCTTTCGACTACCAAAGCGGCATTAACTGTTCCTGTGGAGATGGCTTCGAATGGAGTAAAGCCATTCTCTACTAGGATTTGTAATTCGTCATGGATCGAAAAGCCTGGGACAATGCCCATCCCCCCGGTTCCCGAGTCAGTACTGAGGAGGAGCATCACCCCAGCCTGGTGAAGTTTACGCAGCAGTAAAAGATCGATTTCATATTTGAGGGCGCATAAGTCTTCGATACCCCGGCATTGCACTTGATGCTTCTCTTCCCCACGCTGGAATCGCTCTAGATATCCATTCCGGAAATAAATATTCTCTGGTTGTTCCAGGAAAATATCGGGTTGGAACAGCTTCATTTGGATGACATCATCGACAACCATTGTGGTACAAACCGGAATCCTGGCAGATTTTATTTTTTCGGCGATATTTGTTATAGCCTCTTCATTATCTTTCTCGAAATCTCGCTGCAAAGAGACTGAGTTTGTATCCCATTGATTTTTTGCTGCAGATATGATGAATGGCAACCACTCATTAGAAGACAGTTGTTTATTTCTATCGAATTCAATAAACTCAAAAAAGAGCTCTTCTACATGGGCAATTTCATCCAACCCTTCGGATAATGCTACGTCTAATCCCACCGCGTAGGGAATGTGCCCGCTGGTATACATGCCAAGCTCTTTGGCAGTAACCAGTGCAAGATGGAAATCATCTGGTGATAGATAGGAATAGAGCTTCAAAAAATCGAAACCCATGGCATTGTTTTGACGTACGATCCTTTGAACGTTGTCTAACGGGCTTTCATATAGCAACTCACCTGAAGAGAAAATTGCAGGCCCTATGCGGGTTCCTGCGCTGATTTTGTCGCGTCGTTGAAGGGCATAGGTCAGCGACCCTGAGGGTGCAAAATCTCTGATGGTCGTGACTCCATTTGCCAGATATAAATTCAGAGGATTCACGGGCCAAATCGCCTCATTCTCCCAATCTACTCTTGTATGCATGTGCATATCTGCCAGACCGGGCATCAGGTATAAGCCTTCACCATCGATTACGGCAGTGTTTTTTGGTAATAGTACTTCATCAGAATTGCCAATCTCAATAATTTTCGAATCTTTGATAACAATGGTCTGATCTTCAACGATGGTTTCATCGGTCATCGGGATCAGGTTGACATGGGAAAAGGCCGTATATTTTTCAACGCCTCCATTGTCGTTGCACGAGACGACGGAGAGAAGCACAAATATGACCAGGATGATTGTAGATTTCTTTGCCATCTATGACCTTGCTAGTTGAACAACTCCAATGACCACCACGAGCAAGGCGAGCAGGAATGATCCGCAAAGGATACTGATCCCACCCAAAATTGGAAGGCTGACCTTCCCTGCTACCTTGATGAACTCCCAGAGATAGTTTGGGCTGAGTGCTACCGTGTTTTCTCGTCTCCCAGAACCCTCACGATAGTCACATGCAAAGGTATACGTATCAGGCCTATCCACCGTAATGCTCATAATCAATACGCCAGAACGACCGAGTTCATCAATCTCATAGCGATTGGTCTCGACATGGTCAGGGACTGCCTCGGTCTTTGAGCCGGTCGATTTCGCAGTCAGGAAACATTCGAGCGCAGGAGGAGTTTTTCGGTCATCATCGTATTTATTCTCTACATAATAGATGCCGTATGCACCAGTGCGTGTTAGTTCAACAACGCTTGAGCCAGGGACTTTCAGATAGTGTTGAGTTTCTTGATAGGCTTCTTCGATCAAATCAGGATACGAAGCCATGCCCGATCTTCGAAATAGCCATGCAGTAGCCGCTATTCCAACGAGAGTTATCAATCCTGCGCAATAAATATATTTCTTTATCGAGTGTGATTTCTTCTGATGCATCGTTTCGTTCTCCGTAAAACATTTTCATAGTGATTACTTTACGAAGAGAAGATTAACACGAATACATTTGCAATACATCAGTCTTGGGAAATAACTCGACCAAGACTGGAGACAGGAATATTTCCCTATCGCTAGGATGAGATGGACTTTATCGATATGGGCTGTAAGCAGATAATCTCCCCCAGAAGATATTATGAGCGCCGAACGATTCCCTCTTGCCAGGCGTAGACTGCAACCTGGGTGCGGTCCGCGAGATGGAGTTTGCTCAAGATGTTGCTAACATGACCTTTTACTGTGCCAATGCTGATAAATAGTTCTTCAGCAATTTTTTGATTCGTGAACCCTCGAGCAATAAGACGCAATACCTCAAATTCGCGCTCTGTGAGAGCTGTATATATATTGCCTCTGTCAGATTCCCCACTGCTGATTTGGTTGATCAATCTTGCTGCTACCCGCGGATGAAGCGTCGCTTCACCTCTTGCTGCTCTTTGAATCGCTTCCACCAGTTCGCGCGCTTTGACATCCTTTAGCAAATATGAGATAGCACCAGCCTTGAGAGCCGGAAAGATATGTTCATCCTGGTGATACGATGTCAACACAATCACCTGGGAACGCGGGCTAACCTCTTTTACTATGCGTGTGGCCTCCACGCCATCCATTCCAGGCATTACCAAATCCATCAAGACCACATGGGGCACATACTCTTGAGCTAGTTTGATAGCCTCTTTCCCCGATTCGGCTTCAGCAACGACCTGAATATCGAGTTGTGCTTTTAGGTACCCAGCAGCACCCTGGCGTACCATTTCGTGGTCGTCCACGATCATGACGGTGATTGGTTCTGGCATAACTAGTTTCCTTCGACATCCATTGGGAGGACTACGCAGAGCGTCGTCCCCTGTGCTAATTCGCTCCTGATGGTGAAATTTCCACCCACTGATTTTGCACGTTCACGCATCGAACTAAGGCCCATCCCGTCGGTCCTCTGGATCGCGTCAAACCCCTGACCATCGTCTCGGACACAAAACTCAATTGAATCATCCCCAAAAGTTAGCGAAACCACGACGGTTTCTGCGGCACTATGTCTGGCGACATTGGCCAGTGCTTCCTGCATGATTCGATAGATCGCCTGTTTGATTTCCAGGGATAACACCACAAATCCTTCTACGTTTAGCGTGGCTCTGATCCCAGACTGGTGGGCCCACTCGATGATGTACTCATTTAGAATATCGTCGAAGCGAGTTCCTTTCATGGAGGGGGGCCGTAGCTCATGGATTAAATCGGTCAGCTCTACGCGTACCGAATCGATCAGGGTATCAGCTTCGACTAAATGGCTTTTTGACTTTGTAGGATCGCGCTCGAAGAGCGTGAGTGCAGTCCCCATATGAAACGAGGCTGCCAGGGCTTCTTGTTTAGCGCTGTCATGCAGGTCGCGGGCTAGGCGGTTGCGTTCCTCGGAAACTGCCATCTCCTGGCTTCTCGTGATGAGATGTTGTAATTGTCCTGCCATTTGGTTTAAGCGGGCTGCCAATTGACTGATCTCATCGCCAGTCTCATCTTCGATGAACTCTGAAAAATCCCCTTGGCTCCAGGCATCGGTCACCCGTGAAACGCGCTGCAGGCGGTTCGTCATTCCTCGCGCAGTGACGAATCCAAAGAGCGTGCCTACAAATCCAGCCGAAAGCAATAGGATCAATGCGCTCTGTCCTAACATTGTGAGAATATTTGCGGGGATATCATTTTCCGTAGGTAAGTTTTCGAAATATAGAATGGTCACACCTAATACTTTTTGATGCGCTTCATCATGATAGGGAATGGCGAAATAAAAGCGTTCATTGGGCTCGAGGGTTACAAATAAACGCTCGGGATCTAACTCCCCTCTCAAAGCGGTATTTAATGGGATTTCTAACCCTGGTAGGACATCCAAATCCAAGGGTTGGCCGATATCCTCTTCCGAAACAAGAGATGAGTTCGTAGCGCCAAGCAGAATACCTTCTGGACCAACCAGGAGAACACTTCCATGACTTGCGGTTTTTAACTGGACCTGGAGGTCTCCAATCCGAAATAGTTCAAAGTGCGTGATCTGAAAATCCTCATCCTTTAATATCAAGGAAATTAACGTTTTATCAATTGGATTTTGTGACAATATATAGCGCCATTCGGGTGGCACATTATCACTGACGATTTGAATCCAATTTTTTGGGGAGAGTACGCTATTGAGGATGTTTATCGGTACGAGTACTTTTGAAAAAAGCAAAAAACCCAAAACAACCACAATAACAAGCAAAGAACCCACTGTAACCGTAGAATAGCTCAGCGTTAATTTCCACCTAAGCAGATGAGTAAATTTTTTCAACCTGAAAGATTGAGACATTGGACTCAGTATAATCCAAAACGAATCAATAGAAACTAGTCTAAAGTAGGGTCTTGTCCCTTACTGGGGTTATATTTCAATGATCTTTTTCCGAATCGCGTACTTAATCAAATCCCCCTTGCTGTGCAGGTCTAGTTTTTCCATCAAATTGGCCCGATGAGCTTGGACGGTTTTGATAGCGATGCACAATATCTCGGCAATCTCTTTATTAGTGTAGCCTTCAGCAATTAATTGCAGCACCTCCCGCTCACGGCCTGTGAGGCCATTTGCGCTTTCGGCTGGTCGAATTTCCCCCCAGCGCAAGTAATCTTCGATAACCAGTCTTGTGATGGCAGGGGAGAGAACCGCTTCTCCTTTATGCACACAATGGATGGCGTCGATCAGCTCTTGCGCATTGGCATCTTTGAGAATGTACCCCGCGGCGCCAGCGGCCAAAGCCTGGCGGATGTAGCTCTCGTAGTCGTACATGGAGAGGATGATTACTTTGCTATCAGGGTGGGATTTTGCAATCTGGGCTGTGGCTTCCAAGCCATTGAGCAGGGGCATGGCCACGTCCATGAGCACAATATCGGGGTTGAGGTTGCGCGTGATATCTATGGCGGCGCGACCATCTCCGGCCTCGCCGACCACCTTCAACTGGGGATCTTTTTCCAGCAAAGAGCGGATGCCATCTCGCAGGATGGCGTGATCATCCACTAATACAATGCGGATTTCAGCCATGCTTCGATTGTATCATTTAAGAAACCGGGTTCCTCCTCACAAATTTCTTAGTTTGAGAAACCCGGTTTATTTGAGACTCGTCGGTCGCTCGCCTTGCTATGCACGCCTATGGCGTCGGCGGCTATCTAAGAGTGACAATGGCGCGATGCTAAGCAAATGCCAAAGACTCGACGCGTAGATCGCGCAGGCGCTGCCCAATGACCTGGGCAGCCTTCTGTGTCATAACATAGCCAAAGCCGCAATCGGTGTCGAAATCCTTCACCAGTTCAGCGGCGTCGAATACAATCACCCGACAGGGCGCTAGTGCTTTTGCAGTAGCTCGGGCTTTGTGAGGCGGAATTAGTCCAGCCCAGCCAAACATCTCTCCTGGGCCGACGGTGCTGACGACGATATCTTTTGTTTTCAACTTGCGGGCAAATTGATCGGCGACTTTGTGCTCTACGTCGCGTTCAGGAACTTCGTAAACAATGCCTACTGCGCCTTCCAGGTTGATGAAGAATTTTTTCAATTCGTCATCTTCGTGGAAGAAATAATGACCTTCCTCTACAATTTCCTCGGTTCCTAGTTTTGCCAGTTTATTGATCTGTTCAAGGTCCAAGCCTGCAAAGAATGGGAATCGCCGGATGAGTTCAGCTGAAATCATGTGACCTCCTAATATAAGACCGCAGACCGAAGACGGATGGCTGGTGTCTCCTGAGCGGTCTTAGGCGCTTGTAATTATTGTATTTCGTCCAGCACCATTTGTGTCACCTGCGGGATGGCTGCGGCGACAGCGGGTGTGGATTCATCGCAAAATACAAAGATTTCTTCAACTTCGACGGCAAAGATTAGCACATCTTTTGGAAGAGGCAATCCCATTCGGTCGGCTATGTCCAGGGCGGTGTTCAGGGTTGTATCGTGAGCAGAGGCGCTGTGTTGGGTGGGGCTGATGTCTTTTAGATCTTGCATATTCATCCTGTGGATCGTGCCTGGTATATGACCGTTTCCGTTTGGATGATAAAGTGCATCGATAATGATGACTCGATCGTAACCGACCATCAACTCCATCAGGCGGAGTCCGCCTACACTGGCTTCGGTGACCGTGACGTGTTCTCGTTGAGCTTCGGAGAGCGCTTCATCGACGCGATACGCAACCTTAACACCGACACCATCGTCTGTGAGAATGGGATTGCCCAATCCGACAATTAGAGTCTTCATGCTGAAAGAGTGTAAAGTGAAGAATAGAAAGTGAACAGTGACGAATAGCCACTGTTCACTAACACAATTCACTATTCAGTCGACGTATTGGCTGACTACGTCGATGATTTCGCCGTCGGCGTCGCGGATCGTCACCTCGAGAGGCATCTGTCCGGGCAAAGAGTGAGTTGCGCAGGACATGCAGGGGTCGTAGTTGCGGAAAGCCATCTCGATCATATTGAGGATGGGTTCGGTAACTTCGGTGCCCTTCTTGATCAGGCCTTGCGCAGCCTTCTTGATGGACATGGCGATCGGGGCATTGTTGTTGGTCGTGCCCACAATCAGGTTGACTTTGGTCAGGATGCCGTTTTCGTCGGTGGTGTAGTGATGGGTCAGCGTGCCGCGCGGGGCTTCAACGCTGCCAACACCATCAGTAGGCGTATTGGTAACGATGGGGCGGACATTGGGGTCAGTGATCTCAGGATCAGTGGCCAACTCCAACATGCGCTCAGCAGCGTAAAGCAGCTCGACTAAGCGGGCCCAGTGGGTTGCCAATCTGGCGTGCACCGGCTTGTAACGACCGTTTTCCTTGGTGCTGCCCAGAGTTTCATAATACTTCTCGAAGAACTCTTGAGCCTTGGGGGTGGCCATGCCATCAGCCGCGTTCAAGCGCGATTGAGGTGTGGCAGTATAAACGCCACTGTCCATGCCATCCGTGAAACCGTTCCAACCGACACCTTTCAAATAGGGGAACTTGAGATAAGACCAGGGCTCAACGTGCTCGGCAACATGCTCTGCATAATCCTTGGCCTCATATTTAACAAATTCCTTACCTTCAGGGTCGGTGACACGGATCATGCCGTCGTAGAAGTTGACGAGATTGTTCTCGTCCACTGTGCCCATGTAGTAGGTGCTGTGGGCATAGTCATCAGAGAGAATCAAGTCAACATAGGCCTGGTTGGCCAGGACAACGTCCTCGAAGAGCTGCAAGCTGAAGAGAGCAAAATCGACATTTTCTTTGGCAATGCCCTCGATCTTTTCGCGCATCTCTTCGTCAACCGCCTGGCTCCAACCACCGGGCAAACCTGCCACGGGGTGAATCCCACGACCACCCAGCCATTGAATGACCTCATGGTTGCGCTTGCGGCAGGCGATTACCTGCCCTCCAATTTCCAGTCCGACCTTGTGGATCACACCCAGCACATTGCGCTCTGCGGGTGGTCCATCGGGGCCGATGACGAAATCAGGGCCGCCCAGGGCGTAGAAGTGCACCGCGTGGTCAGTGCAGTAAAACGAGTTGTAGAACATTTCGCGGATCTTCTTGACCACCGGGGCAGGCTCGACGTTAAAAAGGGCATCCAGCGCCTTCGTCCCTGCCATGTGGTGCGCCTCGGGGCAGACACCACAGATGCGGTTAGTAATGCGGGGCATCTCCTCGGCCGGCCGGCCAACGGAGAATTGTTCGAAGCCACGCAATTCCGGGATCTGGAGATAGGCGTTATCGACGTTGCCTTCTTTATCCAGGAAGATCTCGATCTTCCCGTGGCCTTCAAGACGGGTAATGGGGTCTATGGTAATGCGTGACATTTAGGCCTCTCCTTTCCCGTTACTACCATTAACTTTTGCGCGGCGGAGCATGGAGTGCGCCATGCTGAAGCGATAGAAGGTGCCGGCGGGGTCCGCAATGGTATCGACTATGGATTGGATCTTCTCTTCCAGCTCATCCTCTTCCATAGAGTGATCTCCAGCGCCAATCACCGATGCGACGGCAGAGAGCATTTTTGCTCCCTGGTCTTCTACGCCGGGCAGTGGTCCGTAGCAGCCGCGACAGCCCATGCCCACTTGTGGACAGAGCGCACCACAGCCGCCGTTGGTGGCCAGCCCCATGCACATAATGCCTTGTTCGAGCAGGCACTGTTCTGGATCGGGGATGATCTCGTAGGGGCGGTAGAATTTTTCGATTTCTTTCTCGCTTTTTACGCGCTCGCATTCCTCGCACACGGCAACGTTGGTCACTCCAACGACAGATCCGGCCGGGGGTAAGGGAGCACCCTTGAGCAAGCCAGCTACAACCACTTGAAGAACAGCCCAAATTTGGGGCGGTTCTGGGGGGCAGCCAGGCAGATAGTAATCCACATCTACAACCTGATCCAGCGATTTGACCGTGTGGTAGAACTCAGGCAGGGTCAGTTCGCCTTCGGCAACTTCAACACTGGTTAGGGGCACAACGCCCTCAGGGTTATCGATAGACTGGTTGTCATGATAGACCGTATTGAAGGTGGCCTCTTTCGAGGTCAGGTTGGAGAGCGCTGGAATGCAGCCCTCGTATGCGCAAGATCCGTAGGCCACCATGACCTTGGATTTCTGGCGCAAGAGTTTGGCCATGTGCTCGTTTTCCGAGTTGCGGATCGCGCCGTTGAACAGACAAACGTCGATATAGCCATCGTCATAACTTTCAACGTGGTGCACTTTGAAGTCCGCAATGCAGGGGAAGAAAGCTACGTCGAAGATTTCATCCACGGTCAGGATGTGCTCGTGAATATTCAAGACGGAGATCTCGCAACCGCCACAGGAGGAAGCCCAGTACATTGCTAATTTAGGTTTTTCTGACATTGTCACACCTCCTCTGCTACAGGTTCGGCGGCTGCAACTTTGTGGCCGTTGCCGCCAATAACCTTGTCGTTCCAATTTAGCGGACCTAAAGCCCTGATTTCTTCCGTCATCTGGTCGACTTTCTGAGCCAGGATGATGCCCTCAGAGGCCGAGGCCCAGAGCAGTTGGACGCGATCTTCTTCGACGCCCATTTGACGGAGCATGGCTTTAAGCAGCATAAATCGGCGTAAGGCTTTGATATTTCCATTTACGTAATGGCACTCGCCAGGATGACAGCCAGCGATCAGCACACCATCGGCGCCTTCCCGCAGAGCTTTTAGCACAAACTGCGGGTCGACGCGCCCGCTGCACATTACCCGAATGGGGCGCATGTTTGGAGCGTAGTGAATGCGGGCTGTCCCTGCCAGGTCGGCAGCACGGTATGAGCACCAGTTGCACAGAAAACCAACGATTACGGGTTCAAATTGTTCAGTCATAGTTTTCTCCTTATGCCGGCACCTTTTCCGGTTTGACATCCCACAAGATACCCTCGATCTGCGAGAACAGTTGATCGTTGGTGAAGTGGGCGCCGCTGATGATCCCGCTGGGGCAGGCCGCGACACAGGTTCCACAACCCTGGCACAGGGCTGTTATCACTTCCGAGACCTCGCGGTCTTCGTGGAAGATGATGGCGTTGTAAGGGCACATGTTGTTGCAGATCTTGCAGCCCGAACATTCGTCCTGGTTGATGGTTGCGCGCACAGGTTCCATCATGACTGTACCCAGGTTGATAAGACCAGCAACACGAGCGGCGGCGGCAGCACCTTGGGCTACACTGTCGGGGACGTCCTTGGGTCCTTGGCAGGCGCCCGCCACATAGATACCGTCGGTCATGGTGGCAACTGGGTCCAGCTTGGGATGGCGTTCGATGAAGAACCCGTCGAAGTCGCAACCCATCTTGAAGAGTTGCGAAACCTCTTTGGAGTCAGGCTTTGCTTCCATCGCCGGGCTTAAGATGACCATGTCAACTGGGATGCGTCGCTGTCGACCGATCAGGGTATCTTCGACCTGAACGACCAGCCTTGAATTCGAGCGCATGGTCAACGCCGCCGGCCCCACCGAGGGCAAGA
>CAYTKR010000093.1:0-20575 GCA_964438295.1 uncultured Anaerolineales bacterium | reverse complement strand
CCCATGAACAACGAGAATTACAGCCTTCACAGACTTTGTTGGAAGCCAACCCTGATGGTAAATTTCCATATTTCTAACGCCTTTGAAAATGCCCTCGATATGGTTCATGTGCCTCTCCTTTCGCTTATTGGTATCTCTATTGTATCAATTGTCTGGCAAAAATACATGACATTTCCGAAATGTATTTCCCTACTCATATGCCAGAACTTCATTGATCGTCAGCCGGGCGGCTTTGCGCGCGGGAAGAATACTAGCCCCAAAGGAGAGCAGGATCACCACCCCCAACCAAATGATCACCCCTTCAGGGGCAAATGTCAAATCCATCGATGAACCCATCATCGATTCACTAATGATATTCAGCAAAAGATAACTAATTGGGAATGAAGTCCCAATGGCCAGGAACCAGGTGATCAAACCGATTATCATGCCCTCGATGACCACTGATTTGATGATCTCTAAATCTACAGCCCCAATGGCTCGCATCACCCCAATTTCACGCGTGCGCTCGAGAACATTCATCCCCATGGTGCCTGTCAGGCCGATGCTACCCACAAAGGCCGTCAGCAAGGCCATGATCATCAAAAATACGACCAGAA
Organism: uncultured Anaerolineales bacterium; assembly: GCA_964438295.1. GTDB lineage: Bacteria > Chloroflexota > Anaerolineae > Anaerolineales > UBA11858 > NIOZ-UU35. The sequence continues at coordinate 19,979 of CAYTKR010000093.1, read as the reverse complement.
CGTTAATCGATCTGGCGTTATCTTCCTGAATGTCTAATCCAGGATTGATGCTGTTCACTTCGAAATCGTGTTCAGTCAGGTACGTATCAAGTAACTGCACAACTTCTTTTTGCTTTTCAAGACTATGTTCTGCAGTCATCACTCGATAGGAATAGGCCTGATTGGATAGATCAAGCAAATCGGCGACATAATCGTAATCCGCATAAGCTAGGGTATCGCCAACCATGCTAACAAAACGAAAAATACCGACAACGGTCCATTCTTCTTCACGTTGACCTGGAACTTTTACGATGATCTTGTCGCCAGGTTGAATATCTGGGTAATAGGAATATATCGTATCCGCGGGAACCACAGCTTTCTTCTCACCTGGCAATAGCCAACGCCCGACGATGATATCGGGATCAAGCAAATCTGAATCGTATGGCGGCGCAATGATAAACATGTTATCTAGGACATTGTCATCTTCATCCCAGATCTCGGCGCCAGTCCCACCCCACCCTTCTACGCTGGTGACCCCTGGAATTGACATGGCTACTTTCTCGATATGGGTGATTGGGTAAGGCTGGCCAAAATAAAGCGTGACATCGCCCATGAAATACATCGACAATTGGTCGATAAAGGAAGTCATGGAGGTTCGCACGTTAAACACAGCGATGAAAATCGCGCCAGCGACGGTCAGGGTGAAGATGGTCAATAGCAGGCGTTTGGTCTGCCGAAAGGTATTTCGGATGGATAACAATATTGGACGTCCGACAAATCTCAGACGCTGGGTGGCCTGGTTGAGCCAGTTCAACCCGCCGGATTGGTTCCTGGTGTTATCGTTGGTGATCGCCCGCCTCACATTGGTTTTAGAGCCTCGGTTTACTGGAAAAAATCCAGCACCCAAAGGGATTAAAAAAGCGATCAGTATTTGGATGATAATGGCAATTGGTATCACCCGAAAATCTTGCAGGGTGGCATTCATAGTGTAGGCAATATACTTGGCCAAACCATATCCTGCGATCGCGCCGCTTGGAACCGCGAAGATCAAGGCGATCAGGCCATATATAAAGATCAATGTCAAATACATGGCCAGGATCTGAAGGCTGCGTCCCCCAATCAGTTTCATGATACCGATCTGTCTCAAATGCTGGCTAAGCAAAGCGTTGAGCGTGTTGATGATCAGAGAGCCGCTCAAAAAGGTGATCAGCCCTCCCAATGCTCCCAACACCCCCAACACTGCCAATATGAGCGAACGCAGGGGATGCTTATCGGTAACTTTGAGCTCTTCGCGATAGATCTCACGATGACTGCGCTCGATCTTGTATCCAACCTCATCTGCCAGGGCTGCAATCTGCGCATCATCGCTGCCATTCCCGCTGATCCTGACGAAGAGCCGGTTGTAATAGTCTGGCATTCCGAGAGTCTCGAGGGTTTCCAGCGTGATATATGCCTTGGGATCAGCGGTGAAATCTCCCGCGTCGGAAACCTGATCGCCTACAATCCCCACCAACGGAAAGGTATGCTTATCTCCATTTTGAAATTCTATCTGAACTTGATCTCCTACCAGGAATCCGGTTTCCGCCATGAAATCATCGCTCACCATTAATTCACGCCGGCCTGGAAACTGGGTTCCGGAAAGTGTAGTAAGTTGATTCACACGTAAATCGTGGAAATCTGAAATCGCAATCAAACTCAGATCTTGCCATTCAATTCCATCAACGCTGGCACGCACGCTGGTGATATAGCGCCCCTCAGCAGCGGCAACCCCCGGGATGCGCTCGACGATGTTAACGAAGTCGAGATAAAACGGATCAGTCCAGATTTCAATGTTGACGGGCGAAACAGAAGCATAACTTCGGTCGATATCATCGGCAATAATGACATAAGCGCTGACGATCATGCCAATGGAGAAAACACCCACGGCGATAGATGCCACTACCAGCAGGGTGCGCATTTTGTTATCCCAAAGATCAGCTAGGACCTTGTTCCAACGCGGCTTGAGTGAATTGGGTTTGAGCTCAGGCTTGCCGTTCACTGATCCGTTTTCCTTCTGCGCAGGTTTTCAGCTAACCGAGATGCGGCAACATCTCGTATTGCATTACGAGTTAGAGGGGATCCATCGATCAGCTGATAGAAGATGTCTTTAGGTAACAAGACAACTTCTGCCCCTTCACTGGCAGCACGCACACCGGCGATAGAAGAACCGCCTTGGGTTAGCTCAACTTCTCCAAAGAATTGGCCAGGCCCCAACCGCGCTAAGCTCATTTCATTAGATTGATCAATATTGGCCACAATCTCTACTTGTCCGGAAACGATCATAAAAAAATGATCTACGGAATCTCCCTGAGAGAGGATCATAGTACCTTGAGAGTATTTCTGCCTTTTGGCCTGGTGCGTGGCCGCCAACATTTGCGGGTGAGATAAGAAAGGTAAGGCACGTGCCACGGTCTGATCGATGATTTCACCATCCGAAAGGATGATGGTTTGGTCTGTCCTTTGCGTGATCGATGGGTCGTGGGTGACGATCAGGATGGTCTTGCCTTGGGCGGCCAGCTGCTCGAACAAGTTGAGTATCATTTCTGCGGAACGCGAATCCAGGTTCCCAGTGGGTTCATCTGCCAGGATGATGGCTGGATCGGTAGCTAGCGCACGTGCGATTGCAGCCCCTTGTTGCTGCCCACTGGAAACCGAGGCAGGCAACTTATAGGCGTGCTCTTCTAACCCAACGCTCTTTAGCAATTCCATCGCCCGATCAGGTCGCTCGTGGAACGGGTACACCTTGCAATAATCCATGGGTAGCATGGTGTTTTCCAGCAAGGATAGGGTGGGAAGCAACTGAAAAAACTGGAACACCACACCCATATTCACTCCGCGCCACAGAGCTCGTTCGCTCTCACTCATCCCATAAATATGTTCGTTGCCAACGATGACCTCTCCAGCCGTAGGATAGTCGATTCCAGTGATCATGTTCAGCAGGGTGGATTTCCCACAGCCCGATTTCCCAACAATAGAAATGAACTGACCGTAATTTAACTGCATGGAGACGTTTTTTAAGGCTACGAATTTCCCAGCCGCATTTTCGTACACTTTATTCACCCCGCGCAACACAATCGCTGGGTGACCATGTTGCAGAGCCTCATGCGAATAATCAGGATCATCACGGGGAGCGGAATCAGCCACGACCTTTAGCTCGTGAATTTCTCCTGTGGGCATCGTAAAAGCAGGTGTTCTAGCACCCCCAGACCCATTTGAGTGTACCCCACTTTGTGGGGCATCGCCAATCACGCCATCAATGATGTGTAAGCGGCGCGAGAAGCGCGCAGCTAAACCCTCATCATGAGTCACCATGATAATGGTTTTGCCTCGCTCGACCAGTTTTTCAAAGATCTGGAAAATGGTCTCTGCGGTGACACTATCCAGGTTGCCGGTAGGCTCATCCGCGATGATCAAAGGCGGATCATTGATTAAAGCCCGAGCGATGGCAACCCGCTGCTTTTGGCCACCCGAGATATGGGCGGGTATTTTATAGGCATGTTCGAGGATGTCAACCAATTCCAACAATTCCAGCGCTCTGGTTTTGCTTGCGATTGGATGATAGCCGCCCAAAAAATCAGGTGGCAGCATGACGTTATCTACCAGGTTGAGCGAGGGCATCAATTCAAAGGATTGGTAAATAATGCCCAGGTTCTCCCCCCTCCATAAGGCGAGCTGGTCCTCTTCCAAGGAATGGATCGGGATGCCCGGCGAGTTTGAACTTAATGTTCCGCTTCTACCAAAAAACAGCACTTCACCAGATGTCAATTCACTGATTCCAGAGATCATATTAAGCAATGTGGTCTTTCCCGCACCCGATTTACCAGTAATGCCTAAAAACTCGCCAGGGTTGATCTCGAAAGAGACATCCTTAAGAGCCAGAAACGGGCCTTCGCCAGTGGCGTAGGCTTTGACCACATCCTGCATCTGGATGATTGGCTGGCTGTTCATTTGCGTAGATCACTCTAACTCGATATCGATAAAAGCCGTCATACCCCAGCGCAAGCCATCGGGGATCTCGCTTAACTCGAGGGTAACCGTGTAATTCACACCCGAACCTGCATCTGCCTTGGGGGCTATGCTAACGACTGTGCTTTCGAGCACCAATTCAGGCAGCGCGTCAAAGGTAACTTCAGCTACATCGCCAACACTGATCTGAGCCACATCGATCTCTCCGAGATCCGTCGTCTCGATTTGCAGGTTTTCTAAATCTGCCAGGACAAGGACGGGTTGACCAGGTGAGACCCACTCGTTGGGGTTGACATTAAGTTCAGAGATCACGCCGTCGAAGGGGGCCAGCAACTGCAAATCTTCCAGGGTGGCTTCGGCGGCAGCCAACTGTGCTTGGGCGTTGGCAATGCGCGCTTCGAGAACATCCACATCATCAGGGTCAGGACCGTTCTTGTAGATCTCATGATCCCGGTAAGCATTCTCGATTTGAGCCTCCAACAAGGCCACATCGCCCGGTAGCGGACCTTCTTGGACGCGCTCCCACTCCCGATGGGCTTCAGAAAGCTGGGCTTTGGCAGTGGCCAGGTTGGCCTCCGCGACAGCAATATCAACTTCGTCACCCGTGCTTTGCAGCGCATTCAATCTCCGCACGGCATCATCATAGACCTGTTGCGCTGCCGATTTCCGGGCCAGGAAGTTGGCGCGTTCGATATCGTCTTCGTTGCGGTCTTCATAGTCCTCGAAGTCCTCGATGGCATCTTCGAGCGCGTCTTCAGCCAGGATCACCTGGGCCTTTTGAGCGTCGATATCGGCTTGATCGGCCCGATTGATGGTGTAAATGTATTTGCGTTCAGTATCTTCAACAGCTTTCTCAGCATCGGCGATCGCTTCCAAGGCCAGCGCTTCCTGCAATTCGGTGTCTAGCAGGTCTTCGAGGGCGTCTTCGGCATCCTCGGCGGTCTTTAGGGCGTCCGCAGCCAGCAGGTTGATGTTATCGTAGAGCTCGTCCAAAGCGACCTGGGCATTGGTGAGCTCGAATTGGGCTGCCGCGACAGCAGCCTGGGCCTGTTCCCCACCCTTGATCTGAATCAGCAGTTGGCCTTCGGTTACGAAATCACCCTCGCTGATGGGCACTTCCGCCACCACGCCGGCTGTATTGACGCTAAGGGAGGCATATATCTCGGGGACGATTTTGGCTGTTGCACTCACGATTGGGGCAATATTCGCCAGTGAAATAGGTGCTGTGGTCGGTTCTGTTGCTCCAGAGGGCTGAGATAAACTACAGGCTGCCAGAATAAACACAAATGCTACCGATGGTATCCATCGCGTTCGTTTGATTATTTTCATGTCAGACTCCTTACTGAACTAATTCATTCGTTTCCCAGGAAACAGGGGTGGCGGATGTTCGCCACCCCTGTTCTATCTGATAATTCTTATTATACCTTCCAATCAATTTGTGGCGCATAGTATGCCATAGTGCGCACATCTTGTCAATCATAGGCAATTGGTTTATGATAAGCGCATGGAACAAATAGACCGCCGCATTCGTCGTACAAAGAAATTATTGGAAGACGCGCTAATTGAACTAACTCTTGAAAAGGCATATAAGGAAATTACCATTCAAGAGATTACCGATAGAGCTGACATCGGGTATCGGACATTCTTCCGGCACTATTCCGATAAAAATGATCTACTAAAAGATGTATTGAATAAAACCATGTTGGAGTTGCGAGAATTAATCGCTCCACCCAGCGTTGAGCTATTCTTGGATACAGATATCAACATATCCAAACTGGTTGACTACGCGGTTATTTTTCGTCATGTCGAAGAACATGCCGATTTATACCGAGTACTCTTGAACAGCGATCGCAGGTTTGTTGAATCGATTATGGCTTTTGCTGTTCAGGAAATTGCCGCAGACTTTAACCCTAAGATTGAGATGGAAATCCCCTTTGATATCATCGCAAATCATATGGTCGCGGCAACATTTGCCATCGTGCGCTGGTGGATCGAGGAGGGGATGACCATCCCTGCCGAAAAAATGGGACAATACTCGACGCGCTTGATTGCTAAACCTATTCGGAAAATGATCATTCAAGACTTGTCAAATTAATAGGGATAGACGCTAATTCCATATCCGGGGGTGTACGTAATAGCCCACCAGCGCCCCACCGAGTGCGAAGAGAACCGGCAGAAAACCCACCGCTCCCTGCACAGCATAAACTATCGAAATGATAATGATACCCAGCGCAGATCCGGCTAGCGTGCCCCACCAAGTTACCCGATTGTTGAAATTATCCTTGCCAATTTTTGCGAACACCCAGCCAACAATCCACACGCCAAACGACGCCGCCAGCACAAAGGATACAAATGTAAGGGGGGTATTCCACCAGGGATTGACATTATCGGGACCAACCAGGCCAAGCGTTTCTAGCAGTACACTTAACCCTAACATCGCTCCGAAGAAAATGATGAGATACCCGACGATGAATTGAACGATTGCGGTGAGCGTTGCATATACAAGTTTCATTAGAGTCTCCTAACATAGACGACACTGGGTCCGCCGCCCCTACCTTTTCCGGCGTCTATCTCGCTTTGTGACTTTTTTCAGCACAGTTATTGATAATATCAAAAATTATAGGCAATTCGATAATTTTTGTCCATTTTGAATAGGCAAGCAAATTCCCACTCAGTCAATCAGAAAAATGCGAGCTTTACGCCGCTCGATCAATTTCCGAATCCTGACATTTTTCTCCCTCGTCATGGGGTTGAACCAGGCCATCAGTGCCGCACCTGAGAGCATGGTCACGCTGACCAATGAGACCAGGATGCGGATCGTGAGGAGCGCGCCTGGCGCTTGGACGAAGGAAACCGAGTCAGGTGGCGGGGTTTGATAGCCCGTCCAACCCAAGAGTTGTAGTGTCAGGAAGATCACCACCGCCATAGTAACCCGGCGGATGAAATTACGTGCTCCATAATAGATACCCTCTTGCCTGCGGCGAGTGCGCAGCTCATCCCATTCGATGATATCTGGGAACATTGCATCGGGCAAAACATACGCAGCGGAAACCCCAAATCCAGCGAGCGCGCCCAGTGCCAGTAGGAGACTCATTTGGTCGGGCTGCACAAAGAAAATCAGCAGCAAGATCACCACCAAGAAGATCATCCCCACTACATAGGCATCGCGTTTGTTCCTCTGGCGAGAAAACCACAGCCAAAAGGGAACCGAAATAATACAAATCAACATCAGCACCCCAAAAAAGGCCGACTCTAAGGCCAGGTTCAACCCAAAGAGCCTCACTTTTGCAACCAAATCCCCATTGGCCATCCAATACAACAGATAAAAGGGGAAGACCACTGCGACCATGTCTAGCGCCGTCCAATTCAAAAGGAAAATTGCCATCACAAACCGGAAGGGGATATTGCTCCAGGCGATGCGTAAAAGTTTGAAAACCGAGATATTTTCGGGTTTCTCACGAACAATGTTCTTTTCGCGTATGAATAGAAAAACACCCAGGTAGAAGAAGGCTGCCAATGAACCGAAGACAACGCCAGCGGATAAATAGCCATGTTGCTGTGTCTGCCCTAATTCTACAGCCCGATCGACAAGCATTGGGGCTGTGAGCACCACTGAAAACGAGCCGATCAATTGGAAAGCCGTCCGAAAACCTGAGAGAGCGGTACGCTCATCATATTCTTGAGTCAGCTCTGGGGTCAGGGAGAGGTAGGGGACCGTCGTCAACGTGCCGAAGGTATCTACCAGCATAAAAGCCAGGGTTACATAAACTGTCAGAGCGATTTGGCTATCCCACTGTGGCGCGCTCCACATGGCCACAAAAGACGCTCCAAAGGGGATCGCAAAGACCAACAAAAAAGGTCGCCGCCGCCCCCAGCGAGTCTCCACCCGGTCGCTGAACATCCCAACCAGAGGATCATTGATTGCATCCCATATCAACCCAATGATCGCCCCAAAAGAGGCCAGGCGCGGGTCCAGGCCAACGGTGTCAGTCAGATAGATGACGAAGAATAATGAGCGCATCATCCCGATGGATGAAGGGCCAAATTCTCCTGAGCCATAGACCAGCTTCGTCCAGAAGGACAAACGGGGAGCATTGTTTTGTGGAACTGAAGAATTTATGATTCGATTCCTTCTTGCAAGCCCGATTAAGGTTTAACACTAAATATCTATCGGAATATAAGGGTGGAGTGGCGTTGCCACTCCACCCTTATATTCCGATAGAACTTTCTGTTTGTGACTCTTCCAGCAAAGACATTAATGAAAACCCGGCAGCCTTTAAAAAGTTGCCGGGGATTTGATTTTTAATGCAGGACGGTCTTGATCTACGAATCCAACAGTAATTCCGCTAGTCGATCTGGTTTCCAATCGACCACAACCGTACCATCGACATCGAAGGTGGGGGTGACCAAATTGCCATCGGCCCACTTACGCACCTGGTAAGCGGCCTTCTTATTGAGTACAACATCCACCTCTTCATATTCGATCTGGTTTTCAGAGAACCAGATTCGCGCTCTACGGCAGGCTGGGCACCATTGGTTGCAGTACATCACAATGCCTCCCTGGGGGAGGTCCGCAAATTCAGGCTCTTTTGCTGCGGCCACGGCAGCGGCTTCCGGATCGATGCGCTCCAATTCTGCAAACAAAACGTCGTTGTCTGGCTGGTCGTCGATATCGTGGATATCGATATATTGGATGATGCCTTCCTTATCGAGAATGAAGATGGCGCGTTCCGATCTGCCATCGGAGCGCAAAACGCCATACCGCTCGGCAATCTCCCCATGAGGCCAAAAGTCACTCACCAGGGGGTACGTGATACCATCCAGGCTGTCAGCCCAGGCCTTCAAACAGGGTACATGATCAACGCTAATGCCCAGAACCTGGACATTCATCTCCGTGAACCGGGCATATTCTGCCTGGTACGAAGGGATCTGGCTAGTTCAGACGGGGGTCCAAGCCAGAGGGAAAAATGCCAGGACGACATTCTTGCCCCGCAAGTCGCTCAGACGCACATCTTTGTCTAAATGACTGAGTGCTTTGAAATCTGGTGCTGCATCGCCAACGTTCAATTTCATGGTTTCAAATTCTCCTTTTACCTTCTGAACATATTATTCACATTCGAGGAAAAAAAGCAAGCCCCACTGAAAATGTTTACCCATTATTAACACAATCTATGGACATTCACGAGAATTCAAGCTAAGATACCGAAAACCGGTACGAGGAGAATCCATGCGCTTTGGACATTTTGACGATACATGCCGCGAATACGTGATCACGCGCCCCGACACCCCGCAACCCTGGATCAATTATCTTGGCAGCCAGGATTATTTTGCACTGATCTCCAACACAGCTGGGGGCTATTCCTTCTACCGTGATGCTCGCCTGCGGCGCATCACCCGTTACCGCTACAACAACATCCCCACCGACCTCGGTGGACGTTATATCTACCTACGGGACAATCAGTCTGGCCAATACTGGTCTCCGACCTGGCAACCCGTGCAGGTAAAGCTGGATGAATATTCCTGCCGCCAGGGATTGGGATACACGATCATCTCATCGCAATACAGCCAAATCGCTGCCAGTATGCGCTATTTTGTGCCCTTGAATGAGAATCTCGAGATTTGGGACCTGACCATCACCAATCAGCGCGAGGAGCCGGCCCAATTATCGCTCTTCTCCTTCGTAGAGTTTTGCTTGTGGGACGCCTGGGATGACCAGACCAATTTCCAGCGCAATCTCAACACCGGGGAAGTCGAAGTTGATCAAAACGTGATCTACCATAAGACCGAGTACCGCGAGCGCCGGAATCACTTCGCATACTTCGCCTGCTCCGATCCCATCAACGGCTTCGATACCCAACGGGAAACTTTCATGGGGGCATACCGGGGTTTAGCCAACCCCGCTGTTGTCGAAGCCGGACGTTCTGAAAACTCCATCGCTCACGGCTGGTCGCCAATTGGCTCTCATCAGGTTGATTTGACCCTCGAACCAGGTGAGATAAGGCGCATCAGCTTTGTTTTGGGCTATTTTGAGAATCCTGATGATGACAAATTCGACCCTCCAAAATCTCAAACAATTAATAAGAATTACGTGCGCCCGATCATTAAGCGATTCCTACAGCCGGAGCAGGTGGATGCCGCTTTCGAGGAATTACGTGCCTCCTGGGATGTTCTGCTAAATTTCTATCAGGTCGAGAGCCCCAGCGAGCACGTTGACCGCATGGTGAATATCTGGAACGCTTACCAGTGCATGGTGACATTTAACTTATCTCGCTCGGCTTCGTTTTACGAATCAGGCATTGGGCGCGGGTTAGGTTTCCGAGATTCCAACCAGGATTTACTGGGCTTTGTGCACATGGTCCCTGAGCGTGCCCGAGAGCGGATCCTTGACCTGGCTGCCACCCAATTGGAGAATGGCGGTGCCTTCCACCAATACCAACCGCTAACCAAGCGCGGCAACGACGCTGTAGGTGGCAACTTTAACGATGACCCCCAGTGGTTGGTCCTAGCCGTGGCCGCTTACCTGAAGGAGACTGGCGATTTCAGCATCCTCAACGAGGCCACACCGTATGAGAACCAACCAGGGAGCGAGCAGCCTCTTTATGAGCATCTCCAGCGCGCCTTGCAGTACACCCTGGACCGCTTAGGCCCTCACGGTCTTCCCTTGATCGGCCGTGCCGACTGGAATGACTGCCTGAATCTGAACACATTCTCCAGCACGCCAGGCGAATCTTTTCAGACCACAACAACCAAGGATGGTCAGACTGCTGAGTCCGTCTTCATTGCAGGATTATTTACTTTAGCCTGCCAAGAGATGGCCGAGATCGCCGAGCAGTATGGTCACAGCGAAGATCAAGAGCGCTATCAGAAGATCGCAGAGGAGATGCAAGCCACTACCCTCGCTCACGGCTGGGATGGCGAATGGTTCACGCGTGCGTACGACGATTTTGGTGAAAAGGTCGGTTCCCATGAATGTGAAGAGGGCCAGATCTACATCGAGCCGCAGGGCATGTGCGTCATGGCTGGCATCGGACTGGGAACCGGTCACGCAGCCCGGGCGCTGGATTCCGTTTGGGAAAGGCTGGCAACCCCCCATGGGATCGTGCTCCACCAGCCTGCTTACACACGCTATCACCTCAACTTAGGCGAGATCTCCACCTATCCCCCTGGGTATAAAGAAAACGCCGGGATCTTCTGCCATAACAACCCCTGGGTAACGATCGCTGAAACGCGCTTGGGGAATGGTGATCGAGCTTTAGACACCTACCTGCGTATCAATCCATCTGCTCGGGAAAAGATCAGCGAAATTCATCGCTGCGAACCGTATATCTATGCCCAGATGATCGCCGGGAGTGATGCCCCCACGCACGGTGAGGCCAAGAACTCCTGGCTGACAGGCACCGCGGCCTGGAACTATGTCGCCATTACCCAATGGATCTTAGGCGTGCGCCCAACCTATGCTGGTCTGAAGATCGCACCGGTGATCCCTGAGGATTGGGAAGGTTTCAAAGTCACCAGAGTATTCCGAGGGTTAACATATCACATTAACGTAAAGCGCGCTGGACCAGGGAACGAGATTTCTCTTAAAGTGGACGGGCAACTCATCTCCGGCGATGTCGTGCCCTTCCCCAAAAATGAGTTGAAGAACGTCGAGGTAGAAGTCACCTTGAAATAGTATCGAAATTTAACTGCTGAGACGCTGAGAACACATAGATTAATGTGTGGAGAGACATGTAATCTTCGAAAAAAGCGTACTTAGCTGACAGTTTGATGAGACCTCTAATTTGGACGCGGATTTTCGCTGATCGCCAGAGGCGTGCCTTCGGCATCACGGATTTTGTGTAGAGATTCAAATAAGTATTTATCGGAAAGTATCTGAACGCCTTCGGCGGTCACTCTGAGCTGCCGGAGGCACGCCTAAGGCGAGCGAAGAGTCTCCTGCCCTCGCCATGGGCGCGCCTCGCTATGCGCGCCTGTGGCGGGCGGGGCAGAGATTCTTCACCCTTGCAGGGTTCACGCCAGAGGCGGGCCTTTGGCCATGACAGGAATTTAAAGGACTTTCCGGAGTCCACTTAAAATCCGTGTTTATCCGTTTGAATCCGTGTACAAAATTGAAACTGACGTGTAGCTAGAAAAAAATCTCTCCTTTTACTATTTTTAAGTGAACTCCGTGTCTTCGCGAAGCATACCCTTGGGGTGCTGCGGTGATCTCTTAATACGAAGGTCCATTGCCATTCAGAGGGATACGATCGATATCGAATGGCGTTCGCTGATAGACGTAATAATTCAACCAATTCGAAAACAATAAGTGGGCGTGCCCGCGCCATTTCACCATTGGTGGCCTGGTCGGATCGTCATCTGGGAAGTAATTGCGTGGCGGCGCGATCGGAATCCCTTTTGCAAGATCGCGCTCGTATTCTAGCTTCAAGGTCAAGGGGTCGTATTCCGAGTGCCCGGTGACATATACTTGTCTGCGATCCTTAGAACAGACCACATAAATCCCGGCTTCATCGGATTCGGACAAAATATCCAGATCAGCAACCTTTTGAATATCACTGCGGCGGATTTCGGTATAGCGCGAATGGGGTGCGAAAAATTGATCATCAAAGCCGCGCAAAAGCATGGTGTGTTGTCGCAAAACTTGATGCTGGTACACACCCGAAACCTTTTTCGAAATGTGGTACTTGGGAATCCCATAGTGGTGATATAGTCCAGCCTGGGCAGCCCAACAGATGTGCATGGTCGAAAAGACGTTGGTCTCCGACCATTTAAAGAAAGACACTAATTCCTTCCAGTAGTCCACATCTTCGAAGTCGAGGTGCTCCACAGGTGCCCCAGTAATTACCAGGCCATCGAATTTTTCATCCTGCACTTCATCCAATGTGAAATAATGAGCCAATAAGTGTTCGGCTGGGGTATTCCTGGTCTGATGAGAGCACGTATGCAGCAACGTCACTTCAATTTGTAGCGCCGTATTGGAAAGCAAGCGCAGGATTTGAGTTTCGGTAGCAACCTTGGTAGGCATCAGGTTTAGGATGGCGATATTCAAGGCGCGGATATCTTGAGCCAAAGCGCGCTTCTCCTTAATCACGAAGATATTCTCGCTTTCAAGGGTAGCTTTCGCGGGTAAGGTTTGGGGAATGATGACGGGCATGATGTTATCCTCTTGAAAGAGCCTGATCCAAATCCCAGAGAATATCATCGATATCCTCGATACCCACACTCAGACGGATGAAATCAGGGGAAACGCCGGCACTGGCCAACTGCTCCTCAGAGAGTTGGCTGTGGGTTGTGCTGGCCGGGTGGATGGCTAAGCTGCGACTGTCCCCAATGTTTGCCAGATGCTTGAAAAGCTTGAGCTTGTCAATGAAGCGCGCCCCGGCTTCCTTGCCACCCTGGACGCCAAATCCCAGGATCCCTCCGGCACCTTTCGGAAGATAATTGCCAACCTTGGCGTGATCTGGATGACTCGGCAAACCTGGATACATCACCCACGATACCTGGGGATGCGTTTCGAGGTATTCCGCTACTCGTTGCGCGTTCTGCACGTGGCGCTCCATGCGCAGGCTGAGAGTCTCCAAGCCCTGGAGAAGCAGCCAGGAATTGAAAGGAGCCTGGCAAGCCCCGATATCTCGCAACACTTGCGCCCGCGCTTTAGTAATGAAGGCCAGTTCACCTAGGTCAGCGTAAACCAAGCCATGATAGCCGGGGTCAGGGTTGGTAAAGTTTGGGAAGCGACCGCTGGCAGCCCAATCGAATTTGCCGCTATCGACGATGGCGCCCCCAATGGTGGTGCCATGACCACAGATGAACTTCGTCGTAGAGTGCACCACAATGTCAGCGCCCCACTCAAAAGGCCGGCAGAGATAGGGTGTCGCAAACGTGTTGTCGATCACCACTGGGATGCCGTGCTCGCGCGCAATTTCCGACACTTCATCGAAAGGGAAAACATTGATGCGCGGGTTGCCCAGAGTCTCCCCCCAGATCACCTTGGTGTTGGGCTGGATCGCCTTCCGGAAGTTCTCTGGGTCGTTGGGATCAACAAAAGTCGTTTCTATGCCAATCCGCGGGAAGGTATGGTGGAACTGGCTGATGGTGCCTCCATAGAGTGTAGATGCGGCAACAATATGATCTCCTGCTTCGCACAGAGTCAGCACTGCCATAGTCTGCGCGGCGTGCCCCGAACTGGCCGCCAGCGCCCCCCAACCACCCTCAAGATCAGCCAGGCGCTGCTCGAAAACATCATTGGTGGGGTTCATGATGCGCGTGTAAATATTTCCCTGTTCCTCTAGCGAAAATAAGCGCGCCGCGAAATCCGTGCTCTCGAAGACATACGCTGCCGACTGATAGATCGGGGTGACGCTGGCACCGGTAGCAGGATCATGTTTTTGGCCGGCGTGTAGCTGGCGGGTACTGAAACCAAATTGGTGACCTGCAGCTTGATTTGTCATGATTGATACCTCCAAATAATGTGTCTAGCTCATATTTATAAGTCGTTGATTGCCTTGCTGCTCATGCAGCTGGATGGCGAAAGGTCGCAGCGGTTTCTGCTCTATCGCGCAAAACGGCGGACAGCCATCTCGAAATTCGATAAGAATTTGCGGGAAGCTGTCCGCCGCCAATGTTTGTTGACCCTAAGGGTTTACACGTTGAATTCTACAGGTTCAACTCCTTGCCCAGGCGGTGATAGCAGCCCCCGCCCGAGGCATGACCATGCTTGTATGATATAACGTGTCGGTAAAGCTTTGCTGTAACATTGGGGGCAATCTTAGATGGAGTAAGAGTATTTGTCAAGGGGAGCGTGATTGGAATTACTCAACCACCCAGAAAATCTCCCGAGCAAAGTGTGTTCACTAAGGGCAAGCTGCTTTGCACGTGCACTCGCTTATTCGTGCTTGAGTGCCGTAACCGGGTCGAGGCGGGCAGCGCGGGCGGCGGGGTAAAAGCCACCTAACACACCTATGAAAGCAGCGAAGAGCATAGAACCGATCGCCAGCCACAGGGGCACAATGGACATTTGACCAATTCCCGTCACGCCTTCATTGGCCAGGTAGAGATGACCGATCCAATCCACCAGGCGACCTAACAGTGTTCCTAAGATCAAGCCTACCACACCGCCGATAAAACCGATCAGAATGGCATCGGCCGTGAACATGCGGCGGACTTCCCGGTTGCGAGCACCCACCGCTTTGAGCACGCCGATTTCGCGCGTGCGTTCGTAGATGGCCATCATCATCGTGTTAGCGACACCCAATGTAGCTACCAACAAGGCCAAACCGCCGACCGAACCCAGTAAGGCCTGCATTACAGCCAGTACTCGGTTGGCGATCTCCAACACCGCACCCAGGGACTGGGCTTCAGCGCCCAGTTCTTCAGCAGTATCCAGTACAGTCGATACTACGCTCTGATCGACAGCGCGCACCATCAAGGTATCATAACCATCTGTATTAAGAGTATCGGGTCGGCCATACCACCAGGCTTTGATCTCGACACGCTCCAGCAAGCCCAAATTAACGGACTGACTTCCACGACCGTTCTCCACACCCGTGATAGTTGTGCTGAAATCCTTGGTTTCGCCACGTGGCAGTCGCACGGTCAACACAACTGTTTGGCCAATCAGGTCTTTGTATTCGCCGTCAGATTCCAGGAGAAATTCATCAGCCAGTCCATCGACGATGACCAATCCCCTTGTATCTCCTTCCCCTAATGGATCACCAGCCAACATATCAGGTGAGGCCAATTCTCCCATTGCGCCTGGCCCACGGTGAAAGGTATCTGCTAAACGCACAGGGAAAATCTGATCATCAAGCGCCAAACTGGCTTCCATGTTATTGGGCAAATTCAAAACCGGCGTAACAGACTGCACTTCGGGCATGGCTCTGAAAGCCGCCACCATTTCTGGAGTCAGCGGCACTTCGGGTTCCGCAAATCCAAAGGGATCGAAGGCATTATCCTCTTCAGGGAAAGTTGGGCTGATGAAGACAGTTTCCAAACCCAGGGCCTGGAAGCTGCGGTTGACTTCGGCCTGCACGCCTACGCCAAATGATACCATCGCTACCAGGGTGATGATCCCAATCACCACGCCAGCAGAGGTCAGGATGTTGCGGACCGGTCGGCGGCGCAGATTGCCAAAGGCGCTGCGAAACAGGTCTTTAAACGAAAGGCCACCATTGAGCTTAGTTTCGGAGCGAAGGTCATTGGGAGCAGATGATTCACCCTTTCGCTGCGAACCCTCTGAAATTTCAATTTTGGCGATCTCCCCATCGCGCAGGTTGACAATCCGATCGGCATAGGTAGCAACTTCTGGATCATGAGTAACGGTGATCAGGGTTACCCCGCGTTCGGCATTGAGTTCCCGCAGCAAGCGCATCACTTCTGCACCCGTAGATGAATCCAGATTACCCGTGGGCTCATCGGCCAAAACCAAGCCAGGGTTATTGATCAACGCGCGCGCAATCGCAGCACGCTGTTGCTCTCCACCTGACATCTCGGTAGGGCGATGATGCAAACGATGACCTAGGCCCACTCGCTGAAGCAAATCTTCAGCACGCTTTTGGCGTTCTGCGAGACCAACCCCTCCTAGCATCAGCGGTAGGGCGACATTTTCAAGAGCGGTGAGTGTTGGTAAAAGATTGAAGGTTTGGAAAATAAATCCGACATTGTGGCGGCGGTGTTTGGTGAGCGCTTCCTCATCGGCAACGTGCAGAGATACTCCTTGCACGTTGATCTCGCCGCCAGTGGGGCGGTCTAACCCGCCCAGCAAATTCAACAAGGTCGATTTGCCAGACCCAGATGGACCGACCAGGGCAATGAAATCACCCTGGTCGATCTCTAGATTGATATTTTTCAGGGCGTCGACATTCGTATTGCCAAGATGGTACTGGCGACAGACATCGACTAATTTTATGGCAGTATTCATTTATTGGAGGGATACCGCGATGGCTAAAGCTTGCTCCGCGGTGAGATTGCCAGCCACCGAGAAGAACAGATCACCCTCTACCCAAGTCAGCAGCACCTGGTCGCCAGCCTCAGACTCGAAGAGTTGGCCGGTGGTACCGCGCACTTCAACCTCCTGACTTTCAGTAGACTCCGGCCGTAAATCACCGGTATTCTCTCCTACCATGCCTTGAGCGACCGTGAAGGAGCCTCCTTCCGGGAGTGTATAACGTTGAACAAGCGCGCCGCGCATTTCAACGATATCTACCAATGTAGCTCCTGCTGGAATTTCTACGGGCGTCAAGAGATCAAACTGCGCAGATTCTCCGGCTTCTTCCAGAGTCAGGGATTGGGGTTCCAGGTCAGCCAAAGTAATGACTTCAGCATCGGGGGGAATCTCGAATGTGAAGAGCGTATCATCCAAGTTGGTGTTTACTTCTAATTCTAAAACTGTGAGGTTGAATTCGCCTAAGCTGCCCCCCGTATAAGCCAGGCCCAAGGGAAGAAAGCTATCGCGGCCAATCCACAAATTGGCCACACCACCCACGGCGGCGTATTCGCTGGGCATTTGCTCAGGGATCGGTTCCATGGTGATCATTTGAGCGGTTTCGCCAGCCATTGTTTCGCGGCCAGTTTTCTTGATAGTGACATACTCTTGAAGCATCTCGATGGCTTCTTGAGTGCTTTCCGGATGTTCGTGGTGACCTTCCAAATGGTCACCGTCTTCACGCTCTCCATCGCTATGATGATCTTTTTTGTGTTCGCCATCTTCATGATGGTCTTTGAAGTGATCACCATCCAAGTGCATTTGGAAATCGCCATATTCGCCCAACATAAACTCGCTCTCTGCCAGCATGGTTTGGGCTTCTTCTGCAGTCCCTATAAATACTTTATTCTCTGATAAGGAATAGGCCCACAGCGTTTCGCCATCACTGACGACCAAGGCTCCCTGGGCTTTTTGGTCGCTGGCTTCCAACACTTCGATTCGGAAAGCTCCGGGACTACCTTCGCCGTGACGAGCCCATACTGCGAGCATCCCATAACCATCTTGCTCGATCGTATCAACACTAACGGCTACAACCGCGTGGCCATTGGTGACAGTTTGGGCGGTTTCGACAGCCTGCACTAAGATATCCTCTGCAGATGGCGATAACCAATAAATTCCAGCAACAATCGCTGCGCCAATAATCATTACACTGATGACAATTAATAGATTTTTAGAAAACTTCATAATTGAGCTCCTTTTAATATCGCTGTATTGTACCGGACTATTGTGGATTAAATATGGAGATTTCGGAAGCTTTTGGTGAATATCCCAGGGAAAGAAATTCACACATGAGCGATATTATCCTGGGACGTTTTACAAATCTAAAACTGTGTGATCTCGACAACAGCCTTCGGTGATTTCCTCCCCATAAGGCTGAACATACTGAACTGAAATCCGTATTTAGATTTGAACAGTGACTTGACTTTCTTGAGGGCTTCGTCGTTGTCTAGCAACCTACCCTGGGCATGTAGCCAATCACTTTTGGGATTTCCACGAACATCGCTTTCACAAATTCGTACGCGGTTGTTAGTTTGAATTCGTTTGACCTTCCAGCTATCCAAGTTGGTCCAAATATAGAGTCTGCCCTTGTCTCCAACGACCCACACTGGAGTGATCACTCCTTCCCCATTTTTTCGAAAGGTTTCTAGAGCAATAAAGTTTACTTCAGCGAGTTCATTCACTGTCATGAGATCATCCTTTGTGAAAAATATATTTCTGAATTGATGTTTTCATGTTTAAAAGCCTTACACAAATGAGTATCGCTGAGGTCCGAGATATTCATTTGTGCTCATGATGAATTTGGATAAATCCTTCGATGAAGTGAATCTTGTTGTATAATCTTAATCATTCACTCAACCAATAAAAGGAGCTGCCAAATGCACGAGAAAAGCATAGATTTGCTCAACAAGGCGGTCGCGGACGAACTCTCCGCGGTCCATCAGTACATGTATTTCCATTTTCATTGTGAGGATCAGGGATACGATCTGCTCGCAGGACTTTTTATTCGAACAGCTATCGAAGAGATGGACCATATCGAGCGCTGCGCTGAGAGGATCCTATTCCTGGGCGGCGAAGTCGAAATGGTCGCTGCGATGGAAGTTCAAAAAATCCACGATGTGGTTGAAATGTTGAAGCTGGCTAGCAAGATGGAAGAGGATAGCGCCAAAGATTACAACATCTGGGCTAATGAGTGCTCTGCCAACGCCGACTCGGCTACCCGAAAAGTATTCGAAGGTCTGGTTGACGACGAAGAGCGCCACTTCGATCAGTACGACACCGAGATGGAGAGTATCAAAAAATTTGGGGATCGCTATCTGGCGCTGCAATCCATGGAACGCAGCAGGAATATGGCTACGGGAACGGCGGAAGAGTAAGCCATTTCAAAACAGAAATCGCAAAGCTGAAATAGATCATCCATTTATTGATGATTTACCAGAAAACGGGTGTGCCTTGGTGCTAATATACCAAAGCACACCCGTTTTCATAATAATCCATTCTTACAGCATAATTTATTGAGTTCCCCTATCCATCCTAATTGGACAGAAATTAGCAGATTGTGATCAATTTCTCAAAAAGCTCTTGACAAGCCAAAATATTGCAGCTATGATAGAAACGATGCCGGTAACGTTACCGGCACTGATACCGGGAAAAGTCCCAATATTGTCCCATGAAACGCCCCAAAAAATCAGTCACCATCCATGATGTAGCAGAAGCCGCAGGTGTGTCGGTCTCTACAGTTTCGCGGGTCCTCAATGACAAAGTTGACGTCGCCGCAGAGACTTATCAGAAGGTTCAGAATGTCATCGATGAACTGGGGTATGCTTCTAGCCTGGCAGCCAGGAGCATGCGTAGCCACAAAACAAACCTGATTGGGCTTGTTGTACCCGACATTGGTTTCCCTTACTCCATCGAAATCATGAAGGGCATCAATCAGGCCATCGCTGAATCTAGATATGATTTATTACTTTATACGACCGGGGACGTCCAGAAAAGCGGCGCGGCTTCGCATGAACAG
>CAYTKR010000092.1:0-20839 GCA_964438295.1 uncultured Anaerolineales bacterium | reverse complement strand
AAAGAGCATTGCTCTTTCGCACCCCCTTTCTGCGAGAACATCGAATATGCCCGCATTTACTTCAGATTCACCCGAAGCCCAAATGGAAGCGCTTCTCAGACGCTTGAGAGCATTAAGCCTGATGCGTCTGCCGCAAGGTTGTGAATTATCATCCCCACATGTAGCCGTTTTGATCAGGGTTTCTCAGTGCCCGGGTTGCGGGGTCAAGGATCTCGCGGAGGAATTGAATGTTACCCCCCCAACAATAAGCGTTGGCGTCAGGCGATTGGTTAAAGGTGGTTGGTTGGAGCGTCGAAATGATCCCAATGATAAGCGCGCCAAGCCTCTTTTTCTTACAGAAAAGAGTGAAACTTTGTTAGAGCAATTGCGTATGCATCAGAAGAAAGCTTTTAGATTTTTCTTGTCTGGATTGGAAACCCAAGAACAGGAAATTTTTCTGCGCCTCTTTGACAAAGCGCTGAGCAAGGTAGAAGAGGACATGCTTGAATATTCATGAATAAATTGTCAGGTCGAAAAAAGTTTATTATCGTTTTTGCAGTCGTTGTTGTACTCCTGATAGCAGGCTTCTTTACAGTGAGCGCAATCGGCCAGCGCCAGGCTTCTGAGTTGTTGGGCAGTATTGAGACATTCACTGTCGAACGCGGCCCGCTAGTTTCATTTATCGAGGCGGACGGCGTGGTGCGCTCGGAGCAGAGCGCAATCCTGGTGTGGGAAATTTCTGGAGAAGTGAGCCAGGTTCTTGTCGAGGTTGGTGATCAAGTGACTGCTGACCAGTTGTTGGCCGAACTCGGCCAGAATACCTTGCCAGCAGCGATAATTCTGGCTCAAGTCGATCTTATCAGCGCGCAGCAAGCTCTCGATGACCTGCTCAATTCTCAATTGCAGGGGGCACAAGCGTACAAAGCTGTCGAAGAAGCTCAACAAGCCCTGGAAGATGCTTTCAATCCCGCCATGACTCAGGCCCAAGCACAGGCTACTATCGCACTTGCCCAACGTGATTTGGAGCGAGCACAGCGTCATTATGATATTTTAATGACACCAGTCTCAGCCTGGAGTTTGGGGCAAATCTATGCCAATATTTTACTTACGGAAGAGGCCATTGCTGATTTAGAAGAGGATGTCGCTGAAGTCGAGAAGAAGGTTAATCAACCGGTTCTGAGCCCGTTTGAGAGTCGCGATCTATATAAGCAGATGTATGCCGATCTGCAAATTCAACTGGCAGAGACACAAAAGCGTTATGACACGTTGGTGGATCGTTACAATGAGCTGCAGCAGCCACCGGACCCGCTAGATGTAGCTACTGCGGAGGCTGCTTTGACCGCCGCGCAGGCGCAATTGGCTGATGCAAAGCGTCAGTGGGAGCGGGTAAAAGATGGCCCCACTCAGGCCGACATCGCGGTGTTGGATGCCAACCTGGCAGATACACAACGAGAATGGGAGCGCGTCAAAGATGGCCCAACCCCTGAGGATATCGCCTCGGCCGAAGCGCGCGTCACCGCCGCGCAAGCCCTGCTCAAAACAACCCAACTCTCGGCTCCTTTCGATGGCCTAATCACAGATGTCAATATAAAACCAGGGGATCAAATTAACCCTGGTACGATCGCTTTTCGCCTCGATGATGTTTCTCGCATGCTGGTGGACCTAAAGGTTTCGGAGATCGATGTCAATAGCGTTGAGATTGGCCAGGATGTCATCCTGACCTATGACGCGGTCTTGGCCAGGGAATATCAAGGCCAGGTGGTTGAGATCTCTCCAGTGGGCATCGAGGTGGGTGGTGTGGTCAGCTTTGATGTCACCGTCGAGTTGATGAATGCTGATGCAGCAGTACGGACGGGAATGACGGCCTCGGTTGAGATCGAGATCGGTCGTATCGATAATGCCTTATTGGTGCCCAATCAGGCCATTCGGGGGCTTGATGGCCAGCGAGTAGTTTATGTGCTTGGAGACAGGATTACCTCAGGGGTTCCGGCTGCCCCCTTAGCAGGACGCCCGAACATCCCTCTGAGTGGGTTATTGGAAACCCTGGGAGGGGGATCGCCCCCGGCGGCAATAATCCCTATCCCCATCAGCGTGGGTGTCAGCTCGGACAATTTTAGTGAAGTCATTGCTGGAGATTTAGCAGAAGGCGATGAGATTCTGCTGAATCCCATTACAGAAATATTGAATTCCCCTCTGGGACAGCGAAGTTCCTTGAGTAATCGGTAGAAGGAGTTAGAAACCTTATGAAGAGATGGATCATATTTATCATTATCGTGGCAGTTTTGGCTGGCGGTATTTATGGCTGGCGGACCTATAGCAGCAACAGAGCGCGTCAGGAGCTTATGGCCAATTTGCAGACCATAACCGTCGAGGAAGGCACTTTGGTGGCAACCATTGGCGCTACGGGTCGGGTGCGCTCTAATCAGAGTGCCCAACTTGAATGGAAGACATCGGGTACGGTTGAGAAGGTAAACGTACAGGTTGGAGATCAGGTTTCATTGAGCGATGAGTTGGCTGTGTTAGAGCAGACTTCGCTATCCCAAAGCGTGATTTTGGCAGAGGCAGATTTCGTGAGCGCTCAGAAAGCCCTGGATGATCTGCTGAATTCCGATTTACAGCGTGCTCAGGCTTTGCAAGCTGTCGAAGATGCAGAACAAGCTTTGGAAGACCTTTTGAATCCAGAATTACAACAGGCCCAGGCCTTACAGGCGATTGCCGATGCGGATCAGGCTGTCGAAAATGCTGAGCGCCGCTTGCGAAGTGTCCAGCTCACGGCCAGCCAAGCGGATATTGATGCGGCTGAAGCTGAAGTTGTGCTGCTTGAAGATAAGCTTGAGAAAGCCCAGGAAGATTTCGAGCCTTATGAAGGTCGCCCGCAGGATGACCTTGAGCGCGCCAATTTCCAGAGTGCGCTGGCAGAAGCGCAGCAAAATTATGATGCCGCGGTGCGAAGGCTGAATGCGCTCTCCAGCACCGGCACGGAGATCGATATCGCCGAAGCAGCTGCCGATCTGGCAGTTGCCCAGGCGCAATTCGCGGATGCCAACCTGGAATACGAACGAATTAAAGATGGTCCTACAGATGCCGAAGTGGCCTTGCTCGAGGCGCAGTTGGCCGATGCGCAGCGTGATTGGGAACGCTTGCAAGATGGCCCACCCGCGGATGATATTGCCGCGGCAGAGGCTCGAGTGGCTGCTGCCCAGGCAACATTGGATCAGGCCCATATCACGGCGCCTTTTGATGGAGTCGTTACCATTGTAGAGAGCAAACCGGGCGATCAGGTTGATCCCGGATCGCCGGCCTTCCGCGTGGATGATTTCTCACGCCTATTGGTTGACCTCGAGGTCTCAGAAGTCGATATTAATACCATCGCGGTGGGGCAAGAAGTTGTGATGAGTTTCGATGCCGTGTTGGCGAAGGAATACCAGGGCATTGTCGTGGAGGTGGCTTTGGTTGGGACTGAAACTCAAGGCGTAGTGAACTTCACTGTGACCGTAGAACTGCTTGAACCCGATGAAGATATCCGTCCTGGAATGACATCGGCAGTAAACATCGTCATTCGGCAGTTAGAACAGACAATGCTGATCCCCAACCGGGCAGTGCGTGTCGTCGATGATGAGCGTGTGGTGTATGTTTTGCAAGCCAATGGAGAGATCGAGAAAGTCGCCATCACGTTGGGCGCTTCTTCAGATACGTACAGCGAAGTCTCTGGCGGCGATCTCAAAATGGGTGATGAGGTCGTGCTTAATCCACCACGCGAACTGACCGAAGAGGGTAATGGCTTTGGTCCCCCAGGTGGAGGGCCACGTTAACCGCGTGTAAAAGCCTTATAGGAGTGAGTATGACAGATATTGTTGTTGACGCACGCGAAGTCACAAAAGTGTATACCATGGGCGAGGTAGAGGTGCATGCCCTGCGTGGTTTGTCTATGACCATTAAACAGGGTGAAGTGATCGCCATTATGGGCCCATCGGGTTCCGGCAAATCTACCCTGATGAACATATTGGGCTGTCTTGACCGCCCAACCAACGGCGATTATTTACTGGACGGTGAGAGCGTTGCAGAATTGAACGATGACCAGTTAGCTGATATCCGTAACCGCAAGGTGGGTTTCATCTTCCAGAGTTTTAACCTGCTGCCGCGCGCTACGGCCTTGGCAAATGTGGAACTGCCTCTGCGTTATGCGCGCAACGGGAAGAACCGTCGCAAACGTGCCCGCGGGGCGCTTGAAGTTGTGGGTTTAGCCGACCGCATGACTCATCGCCCGAACGAGTTGTCAGGTGGTCAACAGCAGCGTGTGGCTATCGCCCGGGCGATTGTCAATGAGCCTTCTATCGTGATGGCAGATGAACCTACGGGCAATCTGGACACAGCCTCAGGCGATGCCATTATGGATGTGTTGCTCAATCTAAACAAAGAACGCGGCACTACTTTGATCATTGTGACCCATGATCCGGAGATCGCTGAACAGACCCAAAGAACTGTACGGATCCTCGATGGGAAAGTGATGGAGGCTTAGTTTATGAATTTCTGGCAATCCTTTATCGAGGCTCTGGAGAGCCTGGTTTCTAATAAGCTACGTTCGGGGTTGACAATCTTAGGGATCGTCATCGGTGTGGGCGCCGTGATCGCCATGTTGGCTATCGGAACAGGTGCCGAGAATTCAATTACCGGAGAGATCCAGGGCATTGGCACAAATCTGATCTTTGTTTTTCGAGGTGGCTCTGAGGATGTGCGTAACCCTGAACCGTTGACCTTGGGTGATGCAGACGCTATCGCCGATCCATTTGCGGCCCCCTCGGTGATCGGAGTTGCGCCGATCTTGCAGGGCAATGCAGAAGTGAGTTATTCCGGGGAGAGTGAAGTGACCACTATCAACGGAGTCACTCCAGATTACGAGCCTGTGCGCAATTATCACGTTTCCGAGGGTGATTTCATCAGCGAAGCGCATATGTTAGGTCGCTCGGCGGTGGTGATCTTGGGTGTGGATGTGGCCGAGGAACTCTTTGGCCGCAAGTCCGGTTTGGTGGGTGAAACCGTGCGCATCGAGGGCCAGCCCTTTCGGGTGATTGGTGTATTGGAAGAGAAGGGCGGCGGCTCCTTTGGCAGCGAGGACGACCAGGTTATCGTCCCCTTGACCACAGCCCAAACGCGCCTGATTCGGCGTTCGACGCGCGATCGCGTAGATGTAATCTTCGTAGGCGCGGCCAGCGCTGATCTGGTACCCCAGGCCAGCGACGAGGTAGCCCAGATCTTGCGCCAGCGCCATCGCACGGAGATCGGCCAGGATGATTTCACCATCTTCAGTCAGCAAGATTTCTTAGATGTGGCCTCTTCGATCACGGGGATACTAACCATTTTCTTGGGGGGTATCGCGGGGATCTCTCTGCTCGTAGGAGGAATCGGCATTATGAACATTATGCTGGTCTCGGTGGTGGAGCGCACGCGCGAGATCGGACTGCGCAAGGCTATGGGCGCTCGCAAAATGGATATCCTGACCCAGTTCCTGACCGAGTCTGTCTTACTAAGTCTGTTTGGCGGCATCGTGGGGATCGGGTTAGGGTGGTTGATCTCCGCCGTGGTTGGCCAGATCGCCGCGGCCAACGATGCAGATATCATCCCGGTGATCGGCATGGATGCGGTATTGCTGGCGACGCTGTTCTCCGCCGCAGTAGGCGTTTTCTTTGGTTTGTACCCAGCGAACAGGGCTGCCAGCCTTGAGCCGGTCGAAGCACTGCGGTATGAGTAATCAGTATCCAGTAATCAGTTATCGGTGAGCAGTTACTGAAATTCTGTTTACTGATAACTGGTTACTGATTGGGTATTGGGTGGGATTCGAAGAAGCCCCAAATCACTTCAGTGGCATCTAAATATTGATGGGCTGAGCTGCACATTGTGCCAGGCCAGGTGTGGCCTAATCTCTGCTCGGCGTACAGAGCGACGTCGGCTCTCTGGCTGCATTTCCCCAAAAATTGAGCGCTGACTCCCTCGCGTTCATACCCTGTTACGGGCTCGGGGTTGCAATAGTTGGTGTTGGATTAGGAATTGCGGATGGAGGGGAATCGGATGTGCAGGAAGTGAATAACAGGAGGAAAAATAGAATTACGATGACCCATTGAATTTGTGTATTTTGGTGCGCAGCATGTTGAAATTTCATGGTTGAGGTTGGCAAGTATTTTATATATACTATTTCTACTGAATCACAGTCGAATGGTTCGGCTTGAGAGGGAATATGCTGATTTCAGTAAAATGAGGTGACCAAAATGTGGTGGATCGACATACTTCTCCATTTCATCGATTTCAGGGATATTGTGAAGTGTAGTGCGGCCCTATTTCTGATTGTGGTTTTTGTGTCCTTGATCAATGTGCATAAGAATTTGAGCAGGCGTGATGTTCTGCGCTGGCAAATCAAAACGAAGCGAGACCTCGAAAAGGAAATCAATGAACAAAATATCGATCTCAATTCCGCAGACGAGGTCATCACCTATCCTCCCTATGGTATTGAACCAAGTAATGATGTCGGTACAAGTTACGCAATTTTCGATCAGAGGAAATGGAAGGCTAGGGGATCTGCCAGCATTGGGTGGGAAGTTGAGACATTTTTTCAAGTCGGTGTATTACTATTATATTTAGCCACCATTCTCATTCGATTGATTGGTTTCGTCTCTTACTACTTTCTTACCTGGATGGATAATTCCCAGCCAGCAGTCGTACAACAACTATTTTTGTTCATCATTTTGCGCCCGCTTCTATTCGCCATCGCAATTCTTTATCTCAGGATCAGAAAGCGAGGCAGTCATATGGAGCAATACCCGCGGAGAAATCACAAGTAGACTGTAAACAAAGTAAGGGTAAATTTTGCTGTGTCCGGTTTCCAGACCGAGTCACCTGGCACGGTCTGGAAACCGGCCTATGTTTGGGCGCTAGCCTTTGTTTATAGATTTAGCGAGAAAACCACTATGTTCTGGGAAGGTATCTCTAGGAATTTTTTTGTGGATCTCCAGATTTAGAGGTGAGTGGGGTGCCCTGGGAATCTTTCTGGGGGGAGAGTAACAGCGGTATAATCGGCCACTGTTGTCAATTCGTTGAGACTGGAGAAATGAATATGAAAATCGAATATGTCGAGGGTGCACCTCAGGCCATTGGGCCTTATTGCCATGCTATCAAGTCGGGAAATTTTGTCTTTTGTTCAGGACAAACTCCATTGGATCCAGAAACCATGCAGTTAGTGGGTACGGATATTGGAGAGCAAACCGAACGCGTGTTGAAGAATCTTGGGATTGTTTTGGGTGGTTTAGGATTGTCCCTCAAAGATATTGTCAAGACCACTGTCTACTTGAAGGATATGGCAGATTTTCAGGGGATGAACCAGGTGTACAAGCAAATCTTTGGGGATCACACACCAGCCCGAACTACAGTATCTGTTAAGCAGAACCCCTTGGATGCTCTGGTCGAAATCGAGTGCATTGCCGAAATAGCAGCATCATAATTCACCGAGGATGACTTGAAAATCCAAAACATCATCTTCGATTTGGGGGGCGTCCTTATTGAGTGGGATCCAGCACAGGTATTGAGCAGCTTCTACCCTGACCCCGAAGATCAATTTGCCTTGATGCAAGGGATTTTCGATCACCCAGATTGGGCAGAAAAAGACCGCGGTGTTTACAGTGCAGACGAAGAGATCAAAAGATTTGCTCGTCGTACCGGATTTGCAGAGAAGGATATCGCGGCTTTGTTGGTTGCGGTTCGCGATTCTCTGACCTTGAAGGCTGATACCTTATCCCTGTTATATGAGTTGCGCGAGGAGGGATATCCGCTCTATTGTCTATCGAACATGCCGATGGACCATGCTTCCTTTCTGGAAAACAAATATAATTTTTGGGATGTATTCAGCGGAATCGTATTCTCTGGCCAAGTGAAGATGATCAAGCCCGAACTGGAAATCTACCAATTTTTACTACGCGAATACCAATTGGAGCCAGAGACTTGCGTCTTCATCGATGATTCTCCAAAAAATATTGAAGTGGCGCGCTCCTTAGGGATAAAAGGCATCGTTTTCAGCGATGTGCAGTCTTGTCGCCAGCAACTGCGTATGATGATGGAGAATGAACGATAATAAAGCGATCCAAGAGGTGATTGATACAGAGCGTCGTTGGGTCCAGGCGCATCGTGATTTGGATATCGATGAAATGCTCTCGCCTGATTACACACAAATTCGAGCGGATGGATCAGTGGAACGCAAGGCTGAAACCCTGGCCTCTTATGCATCTGGAACCAGGCACTGGGATTTCGCTGATAGCGACCAGTATGATGTTAAGATCTTCGGCGAAGTGGCCATATTGATAGGACGCTGGATTGGGCGCGGGGAAAATGCAGGAGACAAGTTTGATTACCGCGCGCGCTTCATGACTATTTATGTGAGGCAGGCAGATGGATGGAAATTGCTTGCTGATCAATCAACACCCATTATCCATCTTGACGGGACATAGGTTGTACCTTGCGACCTTTTCCTGGGAGAATGCGTATAATAGAAGTGTTCCCATATGTTTTCGTTGAATAAGGAGTGCTCTGAATGACAAAACAAGTGGACTCATTCCGCTTTGTTAGCAAAGGGACAAAGCGGGTTGCCAAAGCCTGGATCGATCGCGCGGAACCGAGGGAGATCCCCTGGACACCGCTTTCAAAGCCGCTGGCTGAATGTCGGGTAGCTATGATCAGCACTGGGGCGATGGCGCTGAAAACGGACCAGCCTTTCGATCAGGAAGGTGAGCGCCAGAATCCCTGGTGGGGAGATCCTACCTATCGTGTGATCCCAAAAGGAACCAAAGCTGAGGATATCAGGGTCTATCATTTGCACATCAATCCTGAATTTGCAGAAAAGGACCTGAACTGCTTACTGCCATTGGATCGCTTGGAAGAACTCGAAGAGAGCGGTGAAATTGGTAGTGTGGCCCCTTCCCACTATTCTTATATGGGCTATATGACGCAACCGGAGCAACTTTTGGAAGAAAGCGCGCCGGCGATCACCAACAATTTGCGCGCAGAGTTTGTCGATGTGGTTGTCCTGGTGCCTGCCTGACCGATCTGCTGCTGGTCCGTGGGACTGCTACAACGCGAGATAGAAGCTGCTGGGTTCACTACCATTTCAATGTCGATTATTCCTGATCTGACCGCCTCGGTGAGCGCGCCGCGCATCGCAGCCATCGAACATCCATTTAGCCTGACCATGGGTTATCCTGGAGATCGCGAGACTCAAATGGCTGTGCTGCGTGCCACCTTGAATGCACTGGTCGAGATGGAAACACCCGGGGAGCTATGGCATCTACCCTTCGAATGGCCGGAACATTTAGCGGATGTATCGTCGGGCCCTCCTGAGCCGCCGCCGATTACGAGTTATTTGCTCAAGCATCCATTGCAGTTCAAAAAATTACTAACACGTGGATTTCCGAAGATTTGATGTTTGAGTAATTAATAAATTTCGACAAAACCTTTACTTTTAGAACTTGCGCAGTTCGGCGAGGAAATTGCTGGGAATAGGGGGGGGGGGCGAAGCCCCCACCCCCTATTACCAGCAACCCAATTTTTAGTGCGTAACTTATAACTATTCTATTGTGTAGGAGTTAGCTATGATCTACACGTACAACCTGGAAGGTTTGACCCTCAAGACGGGGGATATCATCTGCACGACGGATTTCGAGCTGGAGATCGAGGCCGGAGAGTTCTGGCGTTTGCTGGGTAGGCTCTTGCCTGGGGAAATCGATCATATCGCGATCTATATTGGGCCTGGTGGACGCTGCGTGGAATCGGGCGGTAGGGGAGTTGTCACATTTGATTTGCGAGGGGATTCCTGGATCCCAAAGAAGATGACCAAGCATCGCGGTCCATTCCTGGATCAACTCTATGGGGTGGCGTATCCTCTACAAGATCGAGGTATACCTGAAGATGAAGAAATGCGGATTCGCCATAGCGTTGCCGAGTATTGCCTGGCACAATCTGACGCGAACAAGCCCTACAATATCAACTTCCTGAACTCTGATACTGAAGATGCATTCTATTGTAGCCAGCTTGCATATAAGGCGTATTTGCAGCATGGTATCGACTTGAATACCGGGAAGGGCGTTCCCGACTTACCTGGAACCAGCAGCATTGTTTTCCCACAAGAGATTTGGGAGGCCTGTCATAATCTCAGGGCTTTTAACTAAACTAACAGAGTATAGCAACATGCAGACAACGACGAAACACTTCGAAGATACGATAAATGCAATCCCTATCCCGGTGATCGTAGTGCGGGTTGCAGATCAGAACACCTTTTGGATGAACTCAATTTGCCTGAAGCGTCTGGGCTATCTGCTAGATGATGTGCTTGGAGAGCCTATTTCCCACTTTGTTTTGCAGCCATTTGATGACCTGTTCCCACAAATAGGAGAATGGGCGAGCGAACAAAACACCCAGGCAGAAGCGACTCTTATTGGAAGTTCGATGCAACGAATAAATGGAAATATGATTTGCCGAAAAAATTCGATAGGTGACAATGATTTTTTTTATTCTGAATGTTCTCCCCCGGACAGTCGGTATAGATGTCGAGCGATATAAATTTGATGTTTCAGACTATGAGCTGACCAGTGGTGAAGATCGCTACCGTATGGCTTTCGAGTTGATGTCTGATTTTGTCTACTCCGCGAAAATTGCCGACGATGGCAATAGTGTCTATGACTGGACGATCGGAGATTATGAACGTATGACCGGGTATAGTTTGGATGAGCACCTCAATGACCCGCGTTGGATGGAAACTTATATCTACAGAGAAGATCTACCTGCTGTAAAAGAACATTTCTCGAAAATTTATTTGGGCCAGCCAGATGTCATGGAGTACCGTGTTCTCAAAAAAGATGGCTCGTTGCGTTGGCTGCGCCACTATGGCAAGCCTATATGGAGCGAAAAGCTACAGCGCAATCGCTATATTCAGGGCGCCATACAACGTGATCAAACCGGGGGGAAGGCCAGTCTAGCCGTCTGATTGAGATCCAAAGCGAGCAGAACCACCCCGGCCAGCTAACCGAAGCCTATATCGATCGCATCAGCGCCTGGATCGAAGAGGGCGCGCCATAAGCAAGCTTGTTATAATCGAATCATTTCTGCGCCAATACACTCGTTTCAAAACAATCTCAGCACAGCGAGATTGTTTTGGTAGTTGGGAGGTGAATGATGAATTACAAGCTGCTCAAACTTGCGATTGGTGTCACACTGCTCTCGCAGATGATGTGCAATGCGTTTCCTTTCACAGAATCAGCATGGGAAACAGAAACACCCTCACCAACAGCTACCAGACCAGATCCCACGATTGAATCTTCCGTCACTTCCCTTCCACCAACGCTGACAAACACTTCTGAGCCTTCCGCTACGACTCTTCCTCCTACATTTACACCAACAATTGAGCCAACGAATACACCAACGCTGGAATTCATCGCGTTGGGCGATATTTGTGTACCCGACGATACTGCGAGCTCTATTAATGTTGAGGTGTTGCAGAATCCAAATTTTCACGAGGAAATTGCAGATTTCCTCAATGGAGGAGGCGCGTTGAATGAATTGGAGAATAGTTTCGCTTTGCAGATTCCCAGTGGTGAGCATACTTTGGTGAGAGCGATTCCTTACGATTTCACTGGGGATGGTGTTTTGGATGTGCTATTCACTTTGACGATTCCCTACGGCAATGGTTTGGGTGCCTCTCATGTGCTGGCTTTCCGATGTGAGAATGGGAGATACGAAAGCGATATCCTGTTTCGGCGCGCTGGGGCTGGGGCACGCGCTGAGGATTTATATACTGGGGGCGGAGCAGTGATCAAGAACCTGGCTGACTTGAACGGCAATGGCATCGCCGATGTGCTCATTGAAGTCAACTGGCCTGGGTATCAAGAGCATTTTCTGCTGGAGTGGGATGGGACGAAATATCAGAGCTTGATCTATTATGTTGATATTTTGGGGATGGAAAAATATCATCTGGAAGTCGCTGATGGCCAAGTTCAGGTTGTGGATGTCGATGCTGATGGCGTTTTTGAATTGGAAGTGACCGGGATCGATTTCAATACCGGAAATATCGTCACGGTGATCTGGCGTTGGGATGGAGAGCTGTACACTCCAGAAGAATAGAGTCCTACGAAACGGGTCAGTGAAAAAAGCTGGCACAAGGTCATGACCCTATGCCAACTCTATACGTGATTATTCATGGTGAGAAATGTTCTATAATTGATCTATAATCTAGATTGGGAATGCGTAAAAAATTTAGGAGGAAACCATGCCCACCGAATCTGCTTCTCAAGCATTGAGCATCTTGCGAGATGGAAGCCAATACCAATGGTACGTGATTCCACTCTTTGCATTTGTGGTGTATGTCTACGCCGTGGAGGTCGAGCGCAAGAACTGGAATCTGGTGTTCGCGGGACTGGCATTTTGGGGGATGGATTGGTTCAACGAAATTTGGAACTCTCTGATCTTCCACTTCACCAATCATGCTCCAGCCTGGGGCGCCCCTGGACAGTCAGCCTATTTGATTCTAATAGGCCTCAACATCGAGATCAGCTTCATGTTCGCAGTTGCGGGGATCACGTTTGGAAAGATGTTGCTTCCAGATAAAAAGGCCAAGATCTTGGGAATTCCCAATCGATTGGCGATAGCCATCGGAGGCGCGGCTTTTTGTGTTTTTGTGGAAGTGCTGCTCAATCAGATCGGCGCGCTTACCTGGGATTACCCCTGGTGGAACGCCCGCGCCCCCTGGCTGATCTTTTTGTTTGGGTATTTCCACTTCTTCATTATCTCCTTCTGGGTGCATGATATGAATTCCCTGAAGAAGAAGGTCACCACCATAGGCATTATCTATGGCGTGGTTCTCATAGAGATTATCGTATTTGGTGTAATCCTCAAGTGGATATAAAATCCACTTGGGTTACCCCCCCTAGTTCTAGCAAGTTTGATGGCGAACACCGAAGAGCCTGAAGGCACTGGTTTGAAAACTAAGGAGAGAGTGAGATGGAAACGATCCTGATATTTGCAGTAAACATCATCGTTGTGCTTGTGGTTATTCTTATCCTTGTGCTGCGCCGCAGGGCGGGACGTTCGGATGGCCAGCAACTCGATGTGTTGGGGAGTTTACAGATCATTCCACCTGAAGGGATTACTGTGCCCATTAGTAATTCGTTTTCAGGTCTGAAACCTCTGGGTGGGATGTTCGGATTTGCCCGCAATAATTTGAACCCAATGTTGACCCTGTATGATGAACGCATCGAGTACCGCGTGATCATCAAAGCGAGTAAGCGGTATGGCGATATTGAACAGGTCAGAGCTCGTGGTAGCCGGCAGATGCAGTTCGATTTTTTCGGCAGCCTGGTGACCCTTTCGGTATGGTTACGCAACGAAGAAGACCGCACCACGCTGTTGAACTTCCTCCGCTCTCGGGGAGTCAACCTCGATGAGAAGGCACGAGCTTTGGTCAATGGTTAAGAATAACGTCACCCGCTTATTGGATCAACGCAAAATTCCATATAAAGTTTCTCAGCTTCCTGATGAGAAATTGGGTGCCGAAAAAACAGCGGAATTGCTGGGAGTGACCCTAGATGTTGTCTTTAAAACCATTGTGGTTGCTCGTTTAGAACGCGGCAAACCCATATTGGCCGTGGTGCCCGGGACAGCCGACGTGGATCTAAAGGCTTTAGCCAAAACTCTGGGGGAGAAAAAAGTCAAAACGACCACACAGCGAGAAGCTGAATCTTTGACTGGTTTACAAGCAGGGGGCATCTCACCCTTGGCGTTGATCAACCGTGGTTTTCAAGTGGTAATCGATAAATCTGCGCAAGATTTCGAGAACATCCATGTTTCTGGGGGGCAGCGAGGCCTCAATATCCGATTGCCGGTTTCTGATTTGGCCAAATTGACCCGCGCTCGCTTTGCAGCCATTTCGCGAAAATAGGACAAGCCGAGTGCAGCGCACCCGGCTTGTCCTATTTTCGGTATTTTCAATTATTCAACGTCTTCAGCAGTAGTGGTGACAACCGCTTCTGATGCGGGCACTTCCTCTGGGACCAGGATCATCATGATCACGTACACCCAAAAGAGTCCGCTGCCAGTGACAAAGCTGCCAAAGACAAAGATCAGTCGGACCAACGTGGGATCGATACCGAAATATTCGCCTAAACCGCCGCACACACCAGAAATCATGCGGTCATCTCGCGAACGGAATAGTTTTTTGGCTTGTGTAGACATTGTTCTATCTCCTATTTGCAATTTTTATTACTCATTTCAGTATACGCAACGTGGGGAGTAAGGTTGCATCACGATTTGACCAAAATTTGGAGAATTGCCTTAATTCACAAATCAGTGAATTTTGAGAGCGCGGTGTGGTCAACCATTTCCAAAATGCGGGCAGTTAGCAGTTCGAATTCATGGTTGGTTCGTTTGACAGCCGCCTCAATGGCATATGGGAATAGTGCTCCGCGCTCTGGGTAATCGAGATTCATATTGGCATGGGAATGCGTAGGCAGAATGCGTCGAGTGAGCGGGCGCAGCGCTGGGATGAAGGCCAGTGCTTCCAAGAAATAGATCTGACCTGAGCGCAGGTCAGGGTGGTTGATGATTTCCATATCCAGCGCCTCCACCTGGTGCGGATGCGGAAGTTCATTGCCCGAGGTCGATTGGGCCCAAAGCGCCAGATAATTACTGTGCGAATAGAAGTCCTGGGCTGCGTGAGTCAGCCTGCCAAATGCTTGCCAGGCGAGGGAAGTATTATTGTTTGGGGATAAAGTATCGAGGATGATTTTCCTCTGTTCTTCCAGATAGGCATATCCCACAATTCGAAGGCGCTGTCATCGAAATGGTATTCAGGGTGTCCGATCTGCCCCGGCAAGTCGTCTTGAGCGATGTTCGCCTCGATGATTGTACTCAATGCGCGCCCTGAGAATTTGCTCACCAAAGCCCCTTGGCAGATTTCGATATGGTATTGGGTCAGCATCCGTCTATCTCAATCACCCACTGTGATCAGCGCTTCGATTTTGTCAAATGTGGCTGGCCCGATACCAGAGACTTTTTGGATTCCCTCGATGCTGGAGAAATCTCCATTTGTTTGTCGATATTCGATGATCTTCTGCGCAGTGACAGGGCCTATGCCAGGTAGTGTTTCCAGTTCATCTTGAGAAGCGGTGTTGATATTGACAATGCTAGAGGTTGATTGTGTTAATGATTGTTGATCAGCGGTTTGGGAAGTGGAATCCCGCGCAGGGGAAGATGTGGACGTTCTTTGGGCTGGTACCCGTACCTGATCGCCATCCTGCAATTTGGCAGCCAGGTTTATGCCCTCTTGTTGTGCATCCTTAGTAAAGCCCCCAGCAACTTGGATGGCATCCTGGACGCGGCTTTCCAGGGGTAGCTCGTATACTCCAGGATTGTGTACTGCCCCGCTGATATGCACTTGGATGGGAGCAGGGGTAGGTGGCGGCAATAATTGGACCGGTGCGCCGCGCGGGGGGGCGCTGGCAAGGATGACGGCTCCAGCCCCCAAGAGTCCAAATATAACACCCAAAGCTACCAGCCACCAGTTTTTCACATATCGCCCCCATTACTATGCAAACGTAAGCCTAACTGTTGGCGTGCAGTATCTATGTGTAAGATCGTAACCTGCACCTGTTGGCCCTCTGAGAGCACTTCATGGGGGCTTTCCGGATTCCCCTCGATCTCTGAGATGTGGATCAGGCCATCGAGACCTTTTTCGAGTCTCGCAAACGCGCCATAGGGAACGATGTTGGTAATGGTCGCTTTAGTGATTTGCCCCAATTCATAATTCATGTGCGCGGTTTCCCAGGGGTTGGGCTGTAAGCGCTTCAGGCTCAAGGCAACCCGGCATCGTTCTTGATCCAGGTTGAGCACGCAAACTTCGATCTCCTCTCCCGGAGAGAGGACTTCGTCAGGATGCGTGACGCGTCCCCAAGATAACTCGGAAATATGAATTAGCCCTTCAACCCCACCCAGGTCGACGAATGCTCCAAAGTTAGTAATGGTTGTTACCCGACCATTTACTTGCGACCCGGGGGTTAGCTTCTTGAGCAATTCTAACCTTTGCCCCGGCGCGGCTTGGGCGGCGCGTTCGGAAAGTACTACCCGCTCACGCTTAGGGCTACACTCGATCACCTTTAACTGTAACGTTCGGCCGACGTAGGCAGCCAGGATCTCTTTGCGCTTTTCCTCTTTGGTTTCTTCTGAAATCTCGACCAGGTGAGAAATGGGTACAAAACCCTTGATGCGCTCATTTTCTACGAGCAGTCCCCCCCGGTTGTGACCAGTGACTTCTAACTCGATAATCTCATCCTGGCTATACAGTTTTTCTGCCCATTTCCAATCGATGGTTTGGGTGAGTTGCCCCTCACTTGGGTCAGAAGTATCCCCAGAAATCTCGGATTGTGCCTCCACATCTGCCAGAACGGCAGACCACCATGATTCATCAGGGGGAGCTCCTTCGGCGTACTGATATTTATCTTTCTGATCCATGACTTACCCTTTTAGTACCTTTTTGCCTCTCCAATATTTTTTAGCCCTGAACTGATATTTCAGCCTGGGCTTCGTCCTCCATCTCTATTATAGCCTGTGCAACGGCTTCTATGGCAACGCGTTGCTTTCGGTAGAGGTCCGCCTCTGACATGGCCAAACGGGTGGCAACGTCCCTCACCTTGCGTCCTTCCATGAACTTCATCTCAAGAATATTATACAAAAGCCATTCCGTTGTAAACCTGCGTCTGCCTTCTGGGCGCACTTGCGCGATGGCTTTGCGCAAGATCGAGCGCAGCGCATTCACAGAAATCCCCTCATGTTCGTCTAGCGTCTGTTGGACTACTTTGAGACGTAGCAAGGGGCTTTTCGACAATTTTGGCCCCCCCCAATAGTGACTGAGGGCATCCTTGACCCAACGGGTGAGGTCACCATTGGATGGTTCTTCTTGTGTAGCAGTGAGAACCTCGGCACCATCATAACTGGAAGCGGCGCGCAGGCGTTGGATCCAGTCAACCTGGGGGTTCAAAGCTTCCAATGAACTGAAAACTTTTTGCTGTTGGGCGCGGTCGCTGAGGGCAAGTGCAGCTCGTTGAGCCAGGGTCTCCAGCGCGAAGCGCTGCTCTTCATCGGGGATGCCCTCCAGGATACGTTCAGTTCCCAGCAAGCCTAAGAGCGGGGTTTCACCCTCTGTATCCGTCGAACTCTCTTCAAAGAGCGGTGTCAGCCAGAAATCCCCCCAGGTGAATAATCGCTGGAAATCATCTTCAGGCATACCATTGATATTATTTTGTGTAACCACCTCGAGCAATTCTTCTGATAGATTTTCCTGTTGAAGTTGATGCACATCTCCAATGGTGACGACCATCTCTGAGCCACGCGGCACCAACACGATCGCAAAGGCGGTATCCACTTGCAAACGGTCACAGATCGCTGTCAGGATCGATTCTAGAAATTGGCGCAGATCGCTGGAAGTGATCAAACGCTCTTCCAGGATTTGTACCAACTGGAGATCCTGGCCTGCGCCGCCATAGAAGAGCAACCTCTCCCAGACCGGTGCCAGAATGGTGATTGTATATTGCATGAGCAACAGGGTCGCTACCATGGCAATGGGAACCGCTGCTGAATAAATAAACCCGTATGATTCTCCCAAGCGTCTTACGAGTGTAAATACTGCCAACACAGTGGAGGCGGTTACTGGACCGCGCATTACCCATTTGAACAACCGCCGTTTGACAACACGATCTGGCCAGGATACCCCGAAGAAGGCCACCGCGTAGGCCATGAGAACCATCATGACAGACATTACGATATTGAGTATGTCAGCAGTTAGCCAAAAGGTCAGCGAGTGCTCTGTAGCAAATTTCGATGCATATGTCAGGTAGGGGAAAGAACTCAGGGCGGGTGCGATAGCACCAGCAATGAGATAACTCATGCGGCGACGGGTCGTGCTGGTTACGGCACGGCGGTAGGCTCTCCAAAAGTTGACCCAAGCCCAGATCATGCTGACCGTGTAGAAGGCAAAGAATACCCATGCTGCCGGAGTTGGGGTCAAGTATAAGGCTGGGTACTCAGAAACGACTTCTCCCATCAGGCTGGGGAAGGGTAGCATGAGGGCGAAAGCTAAGGAGAGTATATAGGTCAGGCGGATGATATTTTGCCGTCGGCCGCGTGAAGGCCTTCCCGTGGTGGCCAGTAATGCATCTGAAAAGTGAAGATACGAAGGGGGCAGGAAGATGATGCCTATCCATTGCAACCTGAACCAGGTGTTCACCCAGGTATTCTCTTGGGTGACACTTGTGATCGCTTCACCGACAAAAACTACCACGACACAAGCGAAGATCACAGCCACCGAACGGGCTACTCGATCCCGCAGGTTGAATGAA
Organism: uncultured Anaerolineales bacterium; assembly: GCA_964438295.1. Lineage (GTDB taxonomy): Bacteria > Chloroflexota > Anaerolineae > Anaerolineales > UBA11858 > NIOZ-UU35. Next base: position 2,447 of record CAYTKR010000092.1, on the reverse strand, counting down.
AGTGCATAGAGCAGCAGTGAGAATGCCGTAATGGCGATCCCAGCTGTGAGAAGTTGATTTAGGGTCTGTAAACTACCAATAAGTGAAGGCATGGATTGTTTTTGCTGCGAATTCCCCGGAAACTTCGAAGTTTCCGGGAAATTATGAAAATTACTTCAGCCATTTTGAAAAGAAGAGCGCGATGTCATGATTGGCGAAATAATGGTCATTGTATCCGCAAAGCTCGAATCCCAATTTTTTCGCCATTTGGATGGCAGGATAGTTCTTAGGCTGCAATTCAAGGATCAGGCGGCGACTTTTGTGTTTTGAGGCCCAATCCTGGGCGGCCAAGACGAGCGAACTGCCGATCTTTTTTCTGCGCAACTGTCGTGAGATAGCTATGTCGGTGACGCGGGTGGCTTTGAGTTGAAGATTTTGTTCCAGACTGATATACCCCACAGGCTGGTCCTCCATAATAGCTACCAAGAGGCCATCCCGGTTTGACCAATCGTTGGCCAACGTCTGTGGATCATGGGGGTATTGAACTTGTACCGAACGAGGAAGCTTTGCCTCGCGGAATACAACTTTGACGGTTCCCCCATCCGGCCTGAATTCCATTTGCCAGACATGGTCGCTGGAATAGCTGTGTTCCAACGACATAAGCGTGTGAATATCTGTGGCAATGGCAGGGCGTATTTCGATTTCTGGCATCTTTACATAATTCTATTGCAAGAATGGTACGTTCTCATTAGGGTTCCTCTGGTGCTTCAACTCGAACTTGGACCGTGCATGGTTCTAGTGCCACTCCTTGATTGTCTGTGACGACCAACCGCAAGGCGTAATCTCCTACTGGCAAGCGCGAGGTATCCCAATATCCCAGACGATCTTCTTTGGTCGCAATATCCCCGGCTTGAACGGTCAGCCAATTTATATTGTTTACAGGTGTCATTTCGAATTTGTAAAAGCCGAAGTTGGGGATATCCGCAGTACCATAGATCTCGACAACATTCCTGATCGTTTCGCCATTAGGTGGAAAAGTAATCTCGATTTCTCCGGCAATGCAGCCACTTTCCTCGGCTGGTAGGGTGGCTATGGGAGCTGCATTTTCTGCGCCGGAAGATTCGCCTTCCGCTGATAGAGTGATCGTGGGTGTGGCCAGTAAATCTAATGTGGGTGTGAGAATAGGGGATGCACTGGGTACGTTGGGAATCACAAATGATACTAAACCAAATTCAGATATGCCTAATAAGAAGATCAATACCAGCATGGATGTGGCCCAGTTCAGGCGAGCACGTGCACTCTCTTGTTCTAAACCAAAAGCTGCACTGCGCAACTCATCCCAAGCCAATGTGAACTTGCGAATCTGCCAGACCGCGAGGATCCCCAAGATCAGGTAGATGAAGACTTCGTTGTTCTTGAAAAATTCGAGTACTGCTGCCATTCGAACCGGATTTGCCTGAAAAGGGTGCATGCCTGCGACAGCGTCCCAGGCTCACACCCTTTTCATGTGTTGCCCTTCTAGGCCATTAATTTCTAATTTTCTTTAGTACTCCACGCATCAGGCTGACCATTTTCGGAACGATCACCTGGCCGGCTTCTAAGACTTCTTCGTGTGTGGTGATGGTGCTGCCATCGAGATTGGCTTTGTTACTAATCCCAGAAACCCCCATCACGCGCATGCTTCCATGGCGGGCGACGGTTACTTCGTGGACGGTGGACATGCCAACTGCATCGACGCCAATCGCTCTCAAGAAGCGCAGGTCGGCAGGGGTTTCGAAAGAAGGCCCGGCCAAACCGACATAGACACCTTCATTTAGATGGAACCCATCTTCAGAAGCTACCTGGTGGGCGAAGTCCATTAGTTCCTTATCATAAGCCTGGCTCATGTCTGGGAAGCGCGGTCCGAACTCATCTAAATTGGGACCTCGTAAGGGATTGGGGCCAGCCATACCGACGAAATTAAGATGGTCCGTAATCAGCATCAAATCCCCAGGCTCGAAGTCTGGGTTTACGGCTCCAGCTGCATTGGTGACGAAGAAGAATTCTATCCCTAAACGTTGCATTACTCGAACTGGCATGGTCACTTCACCCATGCTGTGTCCTTCATAGTAATGAGTGCGGCCTTGCATTACCAGTACATTTTGCCCCTCGAGTTGACCAATTACCAGACGACCTTCATGGCCGATCACGGTGGAAACAGGCCAGTTGGGAAGTTCCCCATAAGGTATGAGTACAGGATTTTCAACATTGTCGGCCAAAGGTCCCAGCCCAGAGCCTAAAATCATCCCTATGTGGGGTTGAATGCTGATGCGCTTGCGGATTTCCTCGGTTGTTTGATCGATTTGCTCTAACGTGATGAAAGCGTCCATGAAATTGTCCTCCTTACCTGTTGCCATAATGTATCAAAACGCCGCAGTTTCGGCCCGTCGAAGTGAAAATTATACCTCCACGTCCCCTGCGGCGCTCTG
>CAYTKR010000091.1:0-20957 GCA_964438295.1 uncultured Anaerolineales bacterium | reverse complement strand
GAAAGCTGTACAATTAGTGACGGTGGGTCAACCGCTGGAGATGAATGACATTCCAATGCCCGAGTTTGGCAGCCAGGATGTCTTGGTGAAGGTCAAAGCAGCCGGGATCTGTCATTCCGATGCGCATTACCGGGCTGGAGTATCCCCGGTGCGCCCCTTGCCGATGACCTTAGGGCATGAAGTCGCTGGGGTTATCGAAGATGTCGGAGAGGCAGTACAAGGTGTCAAACCCGGCGACCGAGTTTGCCTGCACTATATGGTCACTTGTGGGCACTGTGAATATTGCAATCGGGGTACTGAGCAGTTTTGTACTTCTGGGGCGATGATTGGCAAGTACCGCCCAGGGGGCTATGCCGAATACATCAGTTTGCCAGCTAGAAGCGTTTTCAAACTCCCCGAAGAAATTCCGTTCGCGCAGGGTGCGATCATGATGTGTTCCTCATCAACTTCATACCACGCGCTCAAGAAGACTCGCCTGATGCCTGGGGAAACGGTTGCAGTCTTTGGAGTGGGGGGCTTGGGAATGTCGGCTGTGCAACTGGCATATGCCATGGGTGCGATGGAAGTCTACGCGGTGGATATCAAGGCTGATAAATTAGCCCTCGCAGAAAAGTATGGGGCACATCCTATTAATGGTGAGCAGATCGATGTGGTAGAGGAGATCAAGCGCCTGACCAAGGGACGCGGCGTCGATGTGAGCCTGGAGCTGATTGGACTTCCCGTGACCATGAAGCAAGCCCTGGCTGTTCTGGCAGTATTTGGCCGATTAGGTCTCGTAGGGTTGAACGAGGAGAAAATCGAGATTGATCCCTATTGGGAGTTGTTGGGCAGGGAAGCTGAGATCATCGGCGTCTCGGATCATTTGGCCAGCGAAATGCCTACACTGATCGAATATGTGCGTACGGGAAAACTTGATCTCTCGAAGGTGATTGCTCAAACTATCCCCCTGGATGCTGATATCATCAACGCTACCTTTGATGAGTTGGATACATATTCACATTCCGGCCGGGTGGTGATCACTCCCTGAGCGCGGCGATGGGAGCGAAGGTCGCTCCAGACAATCTTACCAAATCATCGGTGGCTAGCTCTAAACCTGCCATGGGATCCCCACTGCTGATATTGACTTTATTGCATTTGGCAATGCTCTCATCGAAAATGACTGGGATTTCATCGGACAAGCACAAGGGCGCCACGGACCCCTGCGTATAGCGCGTCTGCTGGAGGATCTCCTCGGCAGAAGCAAAGCTCAATCGTTTCCACTCACCTGGGAGGTAGCCGCGCACAGCCTGTGGATCGAGGCGAGAATCCCCAGTCACGCAAGCCATTACAAAACGGTGTTTCTTCCTCTCACGCAGCAGGATGGATTTGACCATCTCTTCTTTGACAACACCACGCTGAGCAGCCGCTGCTTCGACGGTGAACACTGGTTCCGTATGTGGTAAGAGCGTGTACGGGACGTCATTTGCCTTTAAGAATTCGGTAATCTGGGATTTGAACATTTTCGAAGTATAGCGTTCGATAGCAGGAGTGTCAATTTATTCGAGAGGATGCGGGAACCCCGCGTATTTAGAATTCCTTTGGAGCTCGTTACCGATGAAATATTTGCAATCAATTTTGGGACCCGTAACTACTGACCAGCTAGGGATGATCTTGCCGCATGAGCATCTGTTTACGGATTTGCGTGGACCAGCAGTTCCTGACTATGCTCGGGCTGATCCGAAAGATGTGGTTGCTGTTGTAGAACCTTATTTGCGCGAGGCGTATGCTGCCGGGGTGACTGCCCTGGTGGAGTGTTCGACCGTTGGAGTAGGCAGAAACATGGCTGTATTGCAGCGCCTGGCGGAGAGTACGCCGATCCACATAGTTGCTCCCACCGGGTTGTATAAAGACGCTTTTACACCTGAATCGCTGCGACATGTCAGTGTCGATTTCCTGGCGGACTTGTGGACTGGTGAACTACTTGAGGGTATTGAAGGTACTGCAGTTAGAGCTGGGTTTATCAAACTGGCAATCAGTGATGATGGTCCCACGGACTTGGAAGTTCGCAATCTCAAGGCCGCAGCGAAAGCGAGCGCAGCTTCAGGGGCTGTGATCGCCAGCCACATAATAGGGGGCAGAGTGGCTCTCAAGGAACTTGATATTCTCGAAGCACACGGCCTCGATTTGGGGCGCTTCATTTGGGTTCACGCACAGGCCGAAGATGATTTATCCCTGCAACTTCAGGCGGCCGGACGGGGTGCCTTTATTGAAATCGACTCTATCGGAGGAACTTGGCAGACTCAGGGGCAACTGATCGAGAATGTGCTTGGCATCATCGCAGCAGGCAATATCGAAAACTTGTTGCTTTCGCATGATGCTGGGTGGTATAACCCAGCTCGGCCAGATGGGACGCCTGAGGAAGGCTATCGGGGCTATACGACATTGTCTTTCGAATTCATTCCGGCCTTACTCGAACGAGGAATGACGCAAGCACAAATCCAGCAGATCACAATCGATAATCCAATCCGCGCATTCGCGCTTTAAGTCGCACACGGACCTACAAGTGTTGACAAAGCCGCTCGCTTGAGATATATTTGTGATATATCAGTTGGATATAAGATAAAAAATCCATATAAAACCACGTTGGATGTAACCGAAAACTTGGCATGGGTTTGGATTTATGCTATGATCATAAGGCTTGTGTAGAACGTTTTTCCCCCTAATCTCTTATTGGTAGTCGCAACAGATTTCTCAAGAAAAATATCAACGTAAGACAGTAATTGCATTTTCATCTGATTTTTTTATTCATTTCGCTAGGAGGTGCTAATGTAAAGTAAGTTTCGTCTGGTTGTTATTCACATTTAACTAAGTGTTTAGGAGGAATACACTGTGAAGAAATCTAAAGTCACAAAACATGATATGGAGAAAATCCACCCCGCGATCCCCGAAGCACACGATCAGTTGCAGCAGGGTCGCATCTCTCGCCGAGAGTTCTTGCGCTTCTCAACACTGCTGGGTATGTCCGCCAGCATGGCCAGCCTCGCTGCGTCTGTAGGGACGCCTGTCATTGCCGCGCCTGCGAAATCCTCTCATGCAGTTAAGCGCGGGGGTACCTTGAAAGTAGCTACACAGGTACCTGCGGTGGATCATCCGGCGCGCTTCTCCTGGGTATATGATGCCAACCAGTTCCGGCTTGTTTTTGAGTATTTGACTGAGACGGACAGCGATAATATCACCCATCCCTATCTGCTCGAGAGCTGGGAAGCCAGTGATGATTTGATGACCTGGACGCTTAAATTGCGACAGGGTATCAAGTGGACCAATGGTGATGAGTTCGTTGCTGAACATGTCAAATTCAACTTCGCTGAGTGGCTAAACCCAGACACGGGTTCATCCATCCTCGGACTTTGGGAAGGTTTCCTAACCATTGACGATGTCGAGGTTGTTGATGACTACACAGTCAAACTTAACCTGGCTGGACCACTGCTGGCTGTGCCCGAGCAGCTTTTCCACTATCCCGCTCAGATCATGCATCCCAGCTTTGATGGCGATATCACTTCAGGCAAGAATCCAAGCACGGGCCCATATGTCATGGATGAGTATGTGGTTGCTGAGCGCGTACGCGTGGTTAGCCGCTTTGCCAATGGAGATGATGGCTACTGGCAAACGGGCGAAGATGGTGACCCGCTGCCTTACCTGGATGCCATCGAGTGGGTCGACCTGGGGAATGACCAGACTGCCCACGTAGCCGCATTACTGGGTGGACAGGTACATACCATTTACGACCCAACTGTGGATAGCTTCTTGGCGTTGCGTAATGCCGACAATGTCACAGTTAGCCCGATCGGCACTTCGCGCGCCCGCGTTCTGCGCTTCCGGGTCGATCAGGAACCCTGGACCGATAACAACGCCCGCTTGGCAGTCAAGATGTGCCAGGATCGCCAGAAGATCTTGGATCAGGCTTACTTCAGCGAAGGCTTGTTGGGTCACGACTTCCATGTTTGCCCTGTACACCCAGAATACGCTCCAATGGATGTGCCAGAGTATGATCCCGATGGAGCTGCGGCACTTTTGGCAGATTCTGGCTTAGAGGGATTGGCGTTCGACATTGCCGTTGGCACAGGCTGGCCCGATGTGGTTGCTTATGCCGAAACCCTGCAAGAAGATGCCAAGGCCGCGGGGATCGACATCACTCTGAATACAATGCCAAACTCGGCATACTGGGATCTGTGGACAGAGGCCGCCGTAGCCATTACGCCCTGGACGCACCGCCCGTTGGCCGTCATGGTGCTTCCGCTAGCTTACATTGGCGACGCTGATGGCAATCCAGTGCCCTGGAACGAGTCTCGGTGGGTCGACGAAGAATTCACCACGCTGCTACTTCAGGCTCAGGGAACATTGGATGTAGAAGCCCGTAGGGCGATCATGGCTGATATCCAAACGATTCAGATGGAGCGCGGTTCGATTGCAATCTCTTACTGGCTTGCCAGTTGGGCGATCTACAATCCGGGCTTCGTAGGAATGAAAGCTCATCCCACTACTTACAACCTGTGGCGGGAAGTATATTATGACGCTGATCTTGACCCCTTTGCATAGCAAAGGCCGCGTCTGGTGTTAATTTTGTGTTTTGATGACTGGTTTAAACGTATTCCTTTAGTGACATTGGTACAAAAGTGTCGGTGTTGGTAGAGGTTCTGGGATAACCAGTGACACTGCGGGGCAGAATGTGCCCAACTGTCGTACGATTTGCGATTTTGGTTGGGTGTAGACTGCCCCGCATTCTTTCAGGGGAGTTTAAGCAAATAAATCTCAGTCCTGAATGGAGGAGATATGGCTAAATTTCTAATCCGTCGTATTATTTTTCTATTTATCACCTTATTCGTTGTGTCTGTAGCAGTGTTTGCCATATCTGAATTGGCACCGGGAAATATCGCCATAAACACTCTGGGGAACACGATCACACCAGAACAGGAAGCCTCCTTTAATGCTCAAAATGGATTGGATAAGCCGCCGGTTCTGCGATACAAGCGCTGGATACTGGGCAGTGACTGGGAGGCGGCACAACTGATCGGCAATCCTGTAACCAGGATTTATGATGAAGAAAATGATCGCTATAGTTGGTGGGCTGTGGCAGACGATGGCACTCCGTATCAGAATTACACTCCTGACAGTGAGACGATTATTCGTGTTGAGCGTCAGGAAGATGGTTCTACAGAAGAGAAAATTGTTAGCGGTGATTACTGGACTCCTGATGAAGAGGGGGTGTTGACATTCTGGGGTGTTAGTAACACTGGCCATGCAGCTATGTGGGTCAAAGGTGATGACCAGGTCGCCTGGACGCTCACCAAAGCCACCTGGACATCTGCGGCAGGTGCCCCAAGAGAATATATTCCTCTGCAGCGCGGATTGTTGCGCGGCGACCCCGGGGTTTCTTTCTATACCCGGCGTCCAGTAGCGGAAACGCTAATTCGACGGTTAAAGAACACCGCCTATCTGGCTGGCATTGCATTTTTGATTGTTATGCCATTGGCATTGGTGCTAGGATTGATCGCAGGATTGAATGAAGGCAAGTTTATCGATCGTTTTGCCTCGATAAGCAGCTTGGTGGCAACAGCAACCCCCGAATTTTCGAGTGGAGTCTTTATGATACTGATATTTTCAACATGGCTCAAGCTTGTGCCTGGAGCCGTGGTTGTAACTAGTGATACTGCAATTTTCGAGAACCCTAAGATGCTGGTATTGCCTATTGCCACTCTTACGCTGATCGAGCTCGGTTATGTGCTGCGGATTACTCGGGCCAGTATGGTTGAGGTTATGCGTACTAACTATATTCGAACGGCGGTATTGAAAGGTCTTCCTCGTCGTCGGGTTGTCTTCAAACACGCTATCAAGAATGCGCTGATGGCGCCAATTACGATCATCATGTTGCATGTCAACTGGTTGATCGGTGGAATTGTGATTGTGGAAACATTGTTTGGTTTTCCAGGCCTTGGACGTTATGTGCTCGAGGCTGCCTTGTTCAAAGATGTCTTTGCCACGGAAGCAGCGGCGATGTTGTTGGTCGTTGTCGCTGTCGGAACGCAGTTGCTGGCAGACATCATTTACACCTATTTGAATCCACGTATTCGGTATTCATGAGCTGGATAGTGTTTACCGAAGGAAAGGAGACAAACACATGACGACAATTGAGCAAGGTGGCGAACTTGTGGTTTCTGCCACACCTACTCGTTGGGAAAAGATCAAAGCTGGATTGGGGATTCTCTTTAGTTCCAGGGTTGCAATTGCGGGATTGGTTTTGGTGGGATTTTGGGTGATCGTCGCGATATTCGCAGATAATTGTATCGTTTCGCCAGCATGCTGGACAAAAGCTGAAGATTTTGAGCCCACTCCCTGGTTGGCGCGTTACTCCCCCTTCGAACAATTTCGAGGTGAGAATTTGATGGGACCTTCTGCAGACCACTGGTTAGGCACAGACCGCAATGGGCGCGATCTTTGGGCACGTTTAGCCCATGGGTCGCGTACGATCCTGACTTTGGCCCCCGCAGCCGTGCTAATTGCATTAGTTGTAGGAGGAATACTGGGCGTTGTAGCAGGATATTATGGAGGAATGGTGGATGAGATCATCATGCGAATATTAGATGCATCGATGGCCTTTCCCCAGATCCTCCTCTATTTAGTGATCATTGCTGCGTTGGGACCTTCGGCAACGAATGTCGTCATCGCCATCACTCTGGCTGGAGCGCCCGGCATTGCGCGTCTCGTACGCAGTCTGACTTTGGATATTAAGACGCGCGATTTTGTCGCTGCTGCCGAAACGCGTGGAGAGAGTTCCTGGTATATCATGTTTGTGGAAATTTTGCCGAATGCCCGTGGCCCCATCATCATCGATGCCATGTTGCGGATTGGATACGCTGTGTTCTCGATCGGTACACTGGGTTTCCTTGGGCTGGGGCTACCGCCACCCTCGCCGGATTGGGGGAGTATGGTCAGTGCTGGAAAGAGCTTTATCCAGGCTGGGCATCCCTGGGATGCGCTTTGGGCCTCTCTTGCCATTGCCATGGTGGTGGTTGGCTTAAATCTGCTCGCTGATGGTTTGGCAGAAGAATCACAGCGTTATCGGTAAGTGCTTATTTGATGTTGCGTATCGAGAAGCATCATTGATATCGCTGCGCAGGATTGAATACACAGGAAGAGAGTAATGTTATGACCCAACGATCTGGAAAAATGGAACAAGCCGTTGTAACTGTGGAAAACTTGGGCCTTGCTTACGAAACTCGTAAAGGGGATATTCATGCTGTGCGGGATGTTTCCTTTGAACTCAGTCGAGGCGAAACGTTAGGCATTGTAGGCGAGTCAGGATGTGGCAAGAGCACAGTGGCCTATGGTTTGGTCAACTATATGGGCAAGAATGGCAAAATTGTCAAAGGCGATATCATTTTTCAAGGACAATCCCTTGTGGATCGCAGCGAGGAAGAACTGCGCAAACTGAGGGGGGATCAAATCTCGATGGTTTATCAGGACCCGATGACATCATTGAACCCAGTCTTGCGCGTAGGTGAGCAGATGACAGAAGTGTTGACCGTTCATCGAGGTATTTCTGAAGATGAAGCTCACGGCCGTTGTGTTGAGATGTTACGCCGGGTTTACATGCCAGACCCTGAAAAAGTAATGGAGCGCTATCCACACCAAATCTCAGGGGGCCAACAACAGCGTGTCATCATTGCCATGGCGATGCTTAACAATCCAGCCTTGTTGATCATGGATGAACCCACCACTGCTCTTGATGTTACCGTTGAGGCGGCTGCGTTGGATTTGGTCGCTGACCTGAGACGTGATTTTGATACAGCAATTCTGATTATCAGCCACAATCTAGGCGTGATTGCCCGGGTGAGTGATCACGTGGGCGTAATGTATGCTGGAGAATTGGTCGAATTGGCTTCTGTAGAAGAGATTTATGCCAATCCACGCCATCCCTACACACAAGGTTTGATCCGATGCTTACCTAAGCTCGGAAGAGATAAAGCCAGCAGCATTCTATATCCAATCCGCGGTCGCGTCCCATCGCCTGACAGTTTACCCCCTGGCTGTACTTTTGGACCACGTTGTGATTATGCTCGCGACGCCTGCAGACAAAAGAAGATTGACTTTCGACCAATTCAGGATGGGCATATGGTCCGCTGCTTGTTTGCTGAGGAGATCGATGCATCGCAATGGCAGCCTACCGAAGATCTAATTATCCCCGATCTAGAAGAGGTTGCTGCGGCCATGCAGGAAGGTGAGCTTCTTCTAAAGGTAGATGATCTAAAAACTTACTACAATCATCCCAGTTCTTCTGCCCTAAGTTTGATTGGCTTGGGTAAGAAAGAATATGTCAAGGCAGTTGATGGAGTAACGTTCGATTTAGCACAAGGAAAAACACTGGGTGTTGTAGGTGAGTCTGGTTGTGGAAAGAGCACTCTCATCAAAGCCATCATCGGTTTGGAGGAAGTTACAGCTGGTAAGGCTGATTTTATGGGATTTGAAGTCAAGGGTGAAGTGCGCCAACGAGATCTTGCAATGATCCGTGAATTGCAGATGGTCTTTCAGAATCCGGATTCGACCATGAATCCTTCCTATTCAGTAGGTCAGCAAATCGAACGCCCTCTGCGGCGATTTAAAGTTGTCCCCAGGAATCAGATCCGTGAAGAAGTTGTGCGCCTGTTAAGAGCGGTCAAGCTGGATGAATACTACTACGACCGCCTTCCTCGCCAACTGAGCGGCGGTGAGAAGCAGCGCGTTGGTATCGCGCGTGCTTTGGCTGGTCGACCAGACTTGGTGCTTTGCGACGAACCTGTATCCGCACTGGATGTCTCCGTTCAGGCGGCCGTATTGAATTTGTTGCTAGAGATCCAAGCCCAGTTGGGTACGACTATGATATTCATCGCTCACGATCTCAGCGTCGTGCGTTTCTTCTCGGATTACATCGCCGTAATGTACCTCGGGCGTTTCATGGAGATTGGCGCGGCAGATGCGATTTATGCCCCACCTTATCATCCGTATACGGAATCGCTTCTAGCCGCTGTTCCAGTACCCGATCCCAGCATAAAACAAGAACATATTCGTCTGGAAGGCAATGTGCCAAGCCCGCTCAATCCACCCAGCGGCTGCCCGTTCCAAACACGCTGCCCGCGCCGGTCAATGCTGCCAGATGAAGGACAGATTTGTGAGACGGAAATGCCTTCTTATCAGGAGGCTGGTAACGGACATCGTATCTTCTGCCACATCCCTATAGAACAACTGAGTCAACTTGACCCGGTGATACACGCACCGGCATAGGAGGAGTAGCGTATGTTTGTAAAAGATTATATGACCCGACATCCTATTATGATCGAGCCGGACAAGCGTGTCACAGAAGCTCAAATGGTGATGGGTGAGAACAATATTCGCCATCTTCCCGTCGTCGGGGATGGAAAACGCTTATTGGGTTTAGTCACCCGAGAGCAACTCCAAATTGCCCCAGAAAGATTAGGCAGTTTGAACGTATGGGAGATCACACGTTTCCTATCTGACCTGACCGTCAAAAAAGTGATGGTCAAACGGGATGATCTTTTTACCATTTCTCCCGAGGCTACCTTGGAAGATGCGGCTGCACTGATGAGCCTGCACAAAATTGGCAGCCTGCCGGTTATTGAAGATGAAATCGTTGTGGGTGTCATTACCGAGACCGATTTACTAATAGAGTTGCAGAATCTGTTGGGCGCTCAAGAGCAGGGTTGGCGGGTGACCATGAGAGTACCTGACAAAACTGGCGAATTCGCTAAACTCACTAGCGCAATAAATGCCAAAGGTTGGGGAGTGATGGCCATGGGCAGCGTTCGAGTTCCGAAAGTCCCTGATCTGTGGGATGTGGTTGTCAAGGTCCGTCGTTGCACGAAAGATGAGTTGATCGATGTTCTCGAGAATCTTGAAGACCAGCAACTTATTGATGTGCGCGAGACGAACGACCACACCGAATAAAAATATCCTAAAGGTTTAAATCTATTACTAAGGACCTCTCGTAATGCGAGTGGTGAGCGGTCCTTAGTTTTTTGATATAAATCAAGAACAATTAATCATCACTGCGTATCATATGGGAGAACTTGGTTTATGTTGATCGAAATCGGTGCCCCCTCAGTCCTGACGTTTGGCCTGGTTCAACGAGAGAACAAATCCTGCCTTTTAGGGATTACCCTGCAACACCCGCCCGTACATCTTACTGCAAAACCCTATGCTGGATACAAAATTACAGGGGCGCGCGGAGACGTGGGATATGAGTATGCCACGAAATTCCTGGATTATCATCACCTGGAGCATCAGGCTGAAGTCGAGATCGAACTGGCCATTCCTGCTTATCTTGGGCTTGGTTCTGAGACGATCGTAGGGTTGAGTGCTGCGCAAGCTATGTCCCAATTGACGGGTTTGACAGATGGTAAGGAAGATGCTTTAGCCTTAGCCAAAGCGATTGACCTGAAACCTCAACATGCCTTAGAGTTATGGGGCTTTGACCAGGGTGGATTGTTATTGGTAGAAACTGAGGCCCCCACAGGAAAGATTCCTCAGCTCGTTCGCCGAGTAGATATCCAACATCAACAAAAAGAGGATTGGGCCTTTGTGCTCCATTTCCCCCGAATTTCGAGTGATACACCGAAAAACTTCGAAATGCAGCGTTTGCAAGACCTTCTAAACTCGGCATCCTATCTCAGCGACGAGAGCGAGAAATTGATTGAAAATCTTTGGTCCGCAGCGACCGAGGATGATCTGACCACATTCACTCAAGACTTAACCGAATTATCTCAATTGAATGATTCAGCGTTATCCGCTGCAGGATTTTCTGTACCGCAATCTCCCGAAGAGCAGTCGGTTTTAGAAGTGATGACCGAAAATGGGGCGCTGGCCTGTGGACGCAGTGCTACTGGTTATGCACTCTATGCGCTGGTTCAAGGCTCCTCGGCAACAGTTTCAATGCGGCACGCTCTACGTGCGCATGTGGGCCATTATGGAGGGATTTCCATGGCGACAATTACCGATAATCAGGGTGCTCGGGTGGTGTCTAAGGAATAAACAACATGACGGGTCGTATTGATCTACGTTATCAAGCGTTAATCGATGCGGTACGTGCAAAAATTCAGACGAAAATCTCTGGTACTGAATGCGCGCCTGGCGCTCTTGCTCAAATTGACTTAACCTTCGCGACTTCAGTCAGTTGTTCGCGAAGACAGATTGTGTGCGGAGTGCACCCCGCACACAATCTGTTTTTGGAGTGATAACCGATATCCTTACGTAGAAATCATACAACCGTAGGAGATTTATTCATGAAATCAATATCTACATCCCTCATAACCCCTCGCCTAAAGGTGCTCACCGAAGATCAAAAAGAGACCCTGTTTTTGAGCGCCTTGGAGATCATGGAAGATACCGGGGTAAGCGTTGATCATGCTGAAGGGCTCGAACTGTTGACCGGAGCAGGGGCGAAAGTAGGCAAAAACCAACGGGTTCACATCCAACCTTATCTGGTCGAGGATGCCCTGGCGAGTGCTCCCCGGCGGATCGCTATCTATGACCGCCTGGGGGTCAAGAAGATCATTCTGGAAAACCGCAACTCCTATTTCTGTAGCCAGACAGATTCGACCTACATCTTCGACCTTTACGATCAAACCCGACGGATCTGTGTTCGCGACGATGCTCGCCTAGGTGCCGTGCTTTGCGATGCCTTGCCCAATATCGATATGATCTCTTTCTCGGCAATGTTCGCAGATGTCCCCAGCCAAATCGCTTATCTGGTAGGGCATAAGGACACTGTGATGAACAGCACCAAGCCTATTATGCACGGTATGCTGGACTTCGCAGGATTGCAGGCTTTAGGCGAATTAGCTGCTACTGTTGTGGGGGGCTGGGATGAACTTGCGCAACGCCCCTATTATGTGCACTACGCAGAGCCTCTCTCTCCGCTACGTCATACCGATGATGGAGTATCCAAACTTCTCTATTGCGCAGAACGCGGCATCCCTGTGATTTATACCCCCATGACTGCCGGAGGCAGCAATTCACCGGTCACCGCAGCCGGTAATTTGGCAGCGCTGTTGGCTGAATCTCTGGGTGGGTTGGTGATGGCTCAACTCAAGCGGCGTGGCGCTCCCGTGATCGTGGGAGGGGTTCCTACGATTCTAGATATGTCTACCATGTTGATTTCCTATGGCGCTCCGGAGATGAGCCTCTGGTCAGCGGCCTTGGCCGAAATGGCTCAATATCTAAATTTGCCCGTCTTGAGCACAGCCGGGTGCACCGATGCCGTCAAATTCGACGAACAAGCTGCTGCAGAGTCAGCCATTTCTTGTTTGATGGCAGCCTTGAGTGGAGGCAACTTGATCCACGACGTTGGCTTTACAGAAGCGGCCAATTCGGCTTCCTTAGAGCTCATCCTGGCCTCCGATGAATTTATCGGCATGATCCGTAAGATTTTGGAGGGTGTCGAGGTTTCTCCAGAAACGTTGGCGATGGACGTGATCGATCAGGTTGGCTCAGATGGGAACTTTTTAGGTGAGGATCATACATATCAGCATTTCCGAGACACTTTCCGACCAAATCTGTTGAACCGAGGGGATTACGATCAATGGCAAGCTGCGGGTGGCAGGTTGCTGGGAGAAAAAGCTAATCAGCGAGTAAAGGAAATCGTAGAATCCCACCAACCTGAACCTATATCCCCGGAGTTGGTCGCGCAGTTGGATGCCCTGGAAGAGAAATGGTGGACAGAAGTGTCTTAAAATACTAATCACAGGTATATGTTGCGCGCAGCGCAATATATTCCTGTGATTTAACTTTCAATTAAATCGAATCGAAAGAGATATTTATGTATCAGAACAGAGATCTAGGCATCAACCATATCAAAGCCCGCAAGGACCATCGCTGCTATGGCATGGGTCTGGGCATCATCATCCTGGATGACGTCTATCCTGGTTTTCCCGGCGATGTGCGCAACGCCAGTGCCTATCCATTTCCCATCCAGTACGAGATCGCAGTAGGGGTTGATATCAAACTACTGTGCTACGCCGAAGACAAGTCTCCATGCCTCGAGCCCATCCAGCGCGCGGCCAAGAAACTTGAACGTATGGGGTGCCGGGCTATCGCAGCGGAATGTGGGTATTTTGCCTACTTTCAGAAAGAGGTCGCCGATCATGTGGACGTGCCGGTCTTCATGTCTAGTTTGCTACAAGTGCCTTGGGCGCAACAGCTTGTCGGACCCAATCGAGTTGTCGGTGTCTTGATGTCTGAATCGCGTGATTTTCCTTGCCTCACTGAGCGGCATTTAGAATCCGTTGGCATAATCCCTGGAACAAATTACGTGCTAGGGAGCTCCATGGACCCGGGGGTGCTGGTCGAGTTTGAGCACCTCTGGACGGAGGAGAAACGTACTGATCCACCATCCGCAATTTATGACAAAGCGCAAGCTGAATTCGTGCCTATTGCTGTCGATTTCTTCCACCAGCATCCCAATATGGGAGCTATGGTGTTAGAGTGCACCGGTTTCCAGCCCATTGCCCGCGCGATCCAGCGCGAGATCGACATCCCTATCTTCAGTTGGGGGACTTTACTTGATTTTGCCTACTCGGTGGTTGTCCATCGCGATTACTATGGGCATGTCTGATGCAGAAAGAACTGGGCCAGAAACTCATCCTGGCAATTCTGTTTCTGCATTTTTTGCTTCTCGGAATGACCCAGCTGATAGAGCCTCTATATGCGTTGAAATTAGGGGTGACTGAAGTTGTGCTTGGGATAGTAGCTGGGGCATTTGGTGTTGCTGGAATTTTCCTGTCGATTTCAAGTGGAGCCCTTTCGAATCATCTCGGACAACGAAAAGTGATCATCATCTCTTCAGTTTTCTGGATTTCGGTGGGTTTGTTGAGTATGATAGCACCTCCAGTCCCATGGTTGGTAGCTGCTCAATTGCTTGTTGGGATAGCCGACCTTTTTCTTTGGATAGCCGCAATGTCGTATCTTACTTCTTCCACCCCTTTAGGAGAGCATACCAAGACCATGAGTCTGGCAAGTGCCTTGATGGGATTAGGGATGGTTATAGGGCCATTACTCGGTGGTTTCATCGCGCGACATTTTGGATTTCGGCTCGCATTTATCATAGTCATTCTGATCAGCTTGGTAGGTCTCATATTGGCGTACAAGCTGCCCGATGTGAGACCATCGACAGTCAAGCAGGGCAAATTCAGAAAACGGCTTGTCAACACCCATCACAGTGCATGGAAAATAATGCGCCAGAATCACTCAGTACGCCTGGCTGCAATTGTCTGGAGTTTAGGAACAGCAAGCTGGGTTGCAGTAGGGTCTTCGTTCTACGTGGCATATTTGGATAGCCTTGGATATACCGCGGATGTGATCGGTATGCTGGCAACCTTAAGAGGGGGTGCGATTACGCTTGCCCAATTCGGGTTTACATCGCTCGCTGGCATCTTTGGGGTGGTTCTGACTACTCTCTCCGGGGTTTCCATCGGTGGGTTAGCGCTAACCCTGACTCCTTATTTGACCAAAGTGTCGATCCTTGCCCTGGTAGGTTGTGTGGGTCATGGTGCTGACCGACTCCGCAACCCTGGCATGTTCACATTGATTGGTGAAAATGTCGATCAAGATGATCAGTCATTGGCATACGCGTTGCTCAACACATCCTGGGCATTTACCCTGACTCTTCTGCCCCCTCTTCTGGGATTGATTGTAGAAAAATCGGACCTTTCAGTGGCGTTTTTGATTGTTGGGCCAGTTGTTTCAATCTCGTCAATACTGCTACTATTTTGGTATCGACGCGCTCAAAAGAAAATTCACCCTAATGAAATATTGAACCCAATCGTGAAGTAAGGAGGACTACCTGATGACCAATATCCAAATCAACGATGTAACGAATGGCGGGGCGCAGTATGCGCGCATAGCGCCTGAGCAATGCCAAAAAATTCACAATGCCAGCCTCGAAATCCTGGCTCGAACCGGAGTTCGGCTCTATGAACAGGAAGCCATAGATTTGTTGAAGAAAGCTGGGGCCTCGGTCTCGGATGGCAATCGCGTGCGCATCTCAGCGGGTCTGGTGGAGAAAGCTTTCACGACTGTCCCGAAGCGAGTGACGCTCTATGATCAGAACGGCCAGGCGGCCATGTTCTTGGAGGAAGGCCGCGCCTATTATGGCCCCGGCTCAGATTGTCTTCATATCGTAGACCATCGCACCAATCAGCGGCGCGATCCTGTGCTGCATGACGTGATCGAAGGAATGCGAGTCTGCGATGCCTTGTCTAATGTCGATTTTGTTATGTCCATGTTCTTGCCCAGCGATGTCGATGAAATGGTCAGCGACCGCTACCAAATGGAAGCCATCCTGCACAACACCACCAAACCGATTATCTATGTCACCAATGAGTTCTCCGGGTGTGTAGATGCTGTCGAGATGGCCGAGGCCGTTGCAGGTGGGGCAGAGGCCCTCAGGCTGCGGCCATTTGCAGCCTGCTATATCAATGTGACTACGGGTTTACAGCACAATGACGATGCACTTCAAAAGCTTCTATACTTGTCAGAGAAAGGATTACCAGCACTCTACATACCAGTTTGCATCGGTGGAATCAGTGGGCCGATAACACCGGCGGGCAGCGTGGCAGTGGTAAATGCGGGTGTATTGGTTGGCCTGGTGCTCTCACAGTTGAAACGTGAAGGGGCGCCCTTCATAACCTCGGGCATGAGCGGTGGAGCCCTGGATATGAGCACTATGGTCAGCCCGTACTGCGAGCCTGATCATCGTGGTATTCCCCACGCGCTAGCGCACCACTACAATTTGCCTATGTTTGGTTTGGGAGGCTGCAGCGATGCCAAAGTGGTTGACCAACAATCCGCAGCAGAGGCCGCGCTGACCATGATGGCGGAAACATTGGGCGGAGCAAACTTGATTCATGATTTGGGCTATCTGGAATCTGGTTTGAGTGGCTCGCTGGCCCAAATGGTGATCTGCAATGAGATTGCCGGTTGGATCGAGGCCAATATGGCTCCTGTTGACGTCAGTGAGGAGGCCTTTGCCCTTGATCTCATCGATCTGGAAGGTCCCGATGGCCAATTCCTAGACAGCGACCATACCATGAAGCACTTCCGCAAGCGCTGGTACCCGACCGTATTCGAGCGCGGCAATTATGATCAGTGGATGGCCGATGGTGGGTTGAGTTTGGGTGAGCGCGCCGCGGCCCAAGTGGAAGAAATCCTTGCTGAACACCAACCGGAACCCCTATCAGATGATGTCGCTAAAGAGATCAAGGCCATCATCCAGCTTGCGGAAGACAGCTTTGAGAAATAATTTGTGTCATTGCGAGCCCTGATCCCCGAAGGCTTCCGAAGGGCGCAGCAATCTTACTCATTATCTGCAGTTTGCTTCGTCGGCGACGCCTCCTCGCAATGACAATATCTTTATATACTCCTTGTGCAAGATAGCCTTATGACTGTCATCCTGAGCGAAGCGAAGGATCTGGATATATGGTATGAGAATTTTTTCGCCCTGGCCAAAAGCCTGCCGTTCGCGTCAGAACTCACGCCGAAGGCGCGCCTTTGGCATCTGCGTTCTAATTTTATAGGAGGAACACCGCCATGACCCAAATCACAATCAACGATAGAGCGTTCGGCGGCGCGCAATACAGCCGCCTGACACCTGAGCAGACCCAAAAGCTGCACAATGCCAGCCTGGAGATTCTCTCACGTACAGGTGTACGTTTATACGATCAGGAAGCGATTGATTTGCTAAAGAAAGCTGGCGCCTCGATCTCCGAAGGTAACCGCGCTCGCATTCCCGCCGGGCTGGTGGAAAAAGCCTTTTCGACGGTGCCCAAGCGAGTGACGCTATATGACCGTAATGGGGAAGCAGCCCTCTTCTTGGAGGAAGGTCGCTGCTACTATGGCCCCGGCTCGGATTGCATCAACATCATCGACCATCGTGATGGGCAAAGACGCCAGGCTGTTTTGCAGGATGTCGTTAATGGGATGACGGTTTGCGATGCTCTCTCGCACATCGATTTTGTGATGTCGATGTTTCTGCCGTTTGACGTTCCTGAAATGGTCTCTGATCGTTACCAAATGGAAGTCATGCTCAATTCCACGACAAAGCCCATCATCTACGTGACCAATGAATTCTCCGGTTGTGAAGATGCCGTGGAGATGGCCGAAGTCGTCGCTGGTGGCGCTGAAGCCCTGAGATTGCGGCCCAATGCAGCCTGCTACATCAATGTCACCACTGGCTTGCAGCATAACCAGGAAGCGCTTCAAAAACTGCTTTTCCTGGCTGAGAAGGGTTTGCCAGCGCTATACATTCCCGTGGCTTTGGGCGGTGTCACCGGACCAGTAACTCCCGCGGGGACGGTGATCTTTGCCAATGCCGGGGTGTTGGCAGGGTTGGTCTTGTCGCAACTAAAACGCGAGGGCGCCCCCTTCATCACCTCAGGAATGACCGGCAAAGCCATGGACATGCGAACCATGATCCAGCCGTATTGCGGCCCCGATGCCCTGGGAATTGCCCACGCTATCGCCCACCAGCATAAACTGCCCATGTTCGGTTTGGGGGGTTGTGCAGACTCCAAGCTGGTCGATCAGCAGGCGGCCGCTGAGGCGGCCCTGACGATGATGGCCGAAACACTGGGGGGCGCCAATCTGATCCACGACCTGTCCTATCTGGAGTCTGGGTTGTGTGGCTCGCTGGCCCAGTTGGTGATTTGCAATGAAATGGTCGGATGGATCGAACACCTGGTAGCGCCTGTGGATGTTTCGGATGAAGCCCTGGCGCTGGATTTGATCGACGAGGTCGGGCCGGATGGCTCCTTCCTGGAGAGCGATCACACCATGAAGTATTTCCGCGATCGCTGGTATCCTGAAGTGTTCGACCATGGCAATTATGACCAGTGGATGGATGATGGCGGACTCAGTTTGGGCGAGCGTGCCGCGAAAAGAGTGGATACTATTCTCGAACATCATCAACCCAACCCCCTGCCCGAGGATGTCCGAGGTGAACTCAAGAAGATCGTCCAGCGAGCAGAAGAGAGTTTTGAGTGAGAAGGAACGCGGTTCCTGTCAGGAATCGCGTTCCTCACTGGAGGGAGTTCTCGCACATGCCCAAACTTAAATTTGGCTTTGACCGTTATCTCAATATCCGCAGCGCCCACACCCCGGTCTGGCTTGATGGTGGGGAGATATTGGCTTTCCTCACTGACATTACGGGTACGCCCCAGGTCTGGTCTGTTCCCCTGGAGGGTGGCTGGCCCGAGCAACTGACCTTTTTCCAGGAGAAAGTGTGGACCTTGAGCGCCGCGCCCGGCGGAACGCGCTTGATCTGCACGCGCGACATCGGTGGCAATGAGCGCTACCAGATGTTCCTGGTCTCCAGTGACGGTGTAGAAGTTCGCCGAATTTCAGAAAGCCTGGATGCGATTTATCACTTCGGAGCCTGGTCTCATGACGGAGAGCAGATTGCCTTTACCAGCAATCAACGCAACGGCACGCACTTCGATGTCTACATTCAGGGTGTAGACGTGGGCAGCGCGCAAATGATCTTCCAAACCGAGGGCAATTTCCGAGTCCTAGATTGGTCTCCTGATGGCACGCAGTTGATCCTGGTCAACGAGGTCAGTTCTGCACATCAGGTTTTGTTTCTGCTGGAAGTAGAATCGAGGGAAGCCAGGCCGCTAACGCCTTTAGATGATCCCGCTAATCATCTCCAGGTTCGTTGGACCGAAGCTGATTTCATCTATTTGCTGACCAACCAAAGGCGCGAGTTCTTGGGCCTGGCTCAATTGAAGGTCGATACAGGAAAGGTTTCATACCTGATGGAAGACCTGCCACACGATGTGGAGGCCTGGGGGATCTCGCCTGATGGACTGACGATCGCGTTCGTATCCAGCATGGATGGATACTCCCAGCTTGGGATGTATTCCCTTGAGACAGGCCAACGCCGCATTATTCCTGATTTCCCTGAAGGGGTGATCGCTGAACCGAAATTTTCCCCAGATGGCTCTCAATTGGCCGTCAGCGTGCAAAGTCCTCAGGACAACTTGAATGTCTGGGTCGTGGATCTCGCAAATGGGCCATCTCCATCTCGGAAACTGACCCAAAGCTCCCTGGCAGGAATCCCCCAAAAGTCGTTCGTCGCTCCCACGCTGATTCATTATGATACCTTCGATGAGCGTTCGATCCCCGGGTTCTTCTATTCTCCACAAGATGTGCAACCCCCATTCCCTTGTATTTTATACATTCACGGTGGACCTGCCAGCCAGATTGTGCCAGACTTCGACCCACGCTTCCAGTTCTTCTTGAGCCATGGATATGCCATTCTGGCACCTAACGTGCGCGGCTCCAGGGGGTATGGCAAAAGTTACATGGCCATGGACGATGTAGAATTGCGCATGGATTCGGTAATCGATCTGAAGTATGCCGTGGACTGGCTGGGCCAGCAGGATGAGGTGGATACGAACCGGATTGCCATTTATGGGCGCAGTTACGGCGGGTTCATGGTGCTCTCGGCTATCACAACCTTCCCTGATCTTTGGGCAGCTGCCATTGATGTGGTGGGGATTGCTAACTGGGTGACATTTTTGGAGAATACCAGTTCGTGGCGTCGGGCGCACCGCGAGCAGGAGTACGGCAGCCTGGAACATGACCGGGATTTCCTGGCATCCATCTCGCCGATCCACGAGGTGGACCGGATTCAATGCCCATTGTTGGTGATCCACGGGGCCAATGACCCCCGCGTCCCCGTCAGTGAAGCCGACCAGATCGTGGGGAGTCTGCGAGAGCGGGATCACCCGGTAGAATACCTGCGCTACGAGGACGAGGGCCATAAGGTAGCCAAACTGCACAATCGCATCGATTCGTTCACAAAAATGGGGGAGTTCCTGGATCGATACTTGAAATGATTATTATGCCCGTTTGGGTTTGGCTGGAAATTTAGCTCTCAGATCCGCCGTGAAAGTTGACAGATTTGGGGAATGGGGCGTGCGGAGCGCGCCCCATTCCCCAAATCTGGAGCTCACCACGGAAATTTCCCTCTTGCATCTCGGAAAAAGTTATGCTATGATGAGTTCATAATATGAAATAAAGGTTCATAATATGAACAATAAGCCCTATCCCGGAACCCAGTCCATCCACCGAGCCATGAGCTTGTTGAAGGCCTTCACTGATGCCCAGCCAGAGTGGAGCCTGGCTGATCTCACATTAGCCGTTGGACTGAATAAGACCACCACCTATCGCTTGATGAGCGCCCTGGAACATGAGGGCATGGTGGCGCGTGACGAGCAGACCGGGGTCTACCGCCTGGGACCGGGCGCGATTGCCCTGGGTGGGAGAGCGATGAGGACCAACGATCTGCATATCGCCAGCCACGCTGCGTTGGAGGAATTGGCGGAGGCCACCGGGGAAAGTGCTTCGCTCGAAGTCCTGGTGGAATGTGATGTCCTGATCGTAGATCAAATCGCTGGGCCGCATGTGTTGGGGGCCGCGCAGGATATCGCTACCCGTTGGCCTGCTCATGCCACATCGACAGGGAAAGTGCTGCTGGCCCATTTGCCGCGGGCACACTGCGAAGAACTGCTCTCTGATCCCCTGGTGCGCTACACCGAGAATACGGTGGTCGATAAAGATCAATTAATGACTGAGCTTGAACTGATTCGCGACCAAGGGTATGCAACCGTTCATGGCGAACTGGAATTGGGCTTTGTCGCCATCGCAGCACCTGTGCTCAACCATAACGCGGAGGTGGTCGCGGCGGCCAGTGTAGGCGGTCCCAGCGCGCGTTTAGGAACCAGTCAGCTTCCAGAAGTCACCAATAAGGTCCTTCAGGCCGCTAAAAATATCTCCCAGCGGCTAGGGTATGTGTGTATAAATGACGGGACGGATCCTAGAAATGATATTGGCCAAAACTGAGGTATCCCAAGGGGCTATGCCCCTTGGGATAC
>CAYTKR010000090.1:0-21222 GCA_964438295.1 uncultured Anaerolineales bacterium | reverse complement strand
AAGAAAATGGCGACGAAATCGATATGGTAGATCATCGTCATATGCAGGGTCCAACGGTTGAACAACCAGAATATCCCGGCAATGATGCCAAATAAGAGATTGTTATAACGATGATAGGGGATGTAGAAGAGCAGGTAGGTGATCCCAAGATTGGCAGCTAAGAAGATTACTCGCCAGAAACTGAGCCACTGCAGATAATCTTCGAGACCAATTTCCTGTGTAAACCAGGAGAGAGTATATGAGATTGGCAAATAGGTGGCGAAGATCTGATTCCACTCGATGGTTTCATCGTATTCGAGCGCTCTTGCATAAGGATTGCGCCCTTGTTGCAGGTGGTCTCCCTCGATGAAGATGGCGAAAATATCTTGTTCCTCGAGATCGAAAATATTTTCTCGTGTGAACATTGTTGTGGTATCCCAATCTTCAGGTTCTAACTCCCATAAATGTGAATGCATGAACATGCCCGAAACGAGAATGACCAATAGGCAAAATACGGCGATACCATGTGCTTGGAGGTACTGTTTAAATCTCGTTGAATCACGGAAGATGAAGAAAAGTGTTTGCCCACAAAGTACTGTGAACCAAAACATGAAAGGGGCTAACCGCGTGAAGTAACCTTGAACAAAAAGGTCTGAGGTGGTGAATGCTGTGTAGAGGAAATTGCTGCCGTACAATAAGCCAGCGAGAGCTAGTACCAAACCGGTTGTCAGGTTGCCATCCTGGCTGAAAAATGTGTCGATTTTTTGAGATGCTTCTTCATGCCAGTCTGCTCTCATCCTTGCTTTGAAAGCCAAAAAGGATACCAGGCTGAGGATAAAGAGCATCACAAGGACAAGGATCACGCGAAATTTCGAGATCCCAAATAGCCAGGCACTCTTAGGATCCCCTGGGGTCAGTATCAGCCATATGAGGGCAATGAACCCTGCAACTAAGGTTGTATTGAGGAAAGCAGGTAGCGTAAATCTTCTTTTCATTTATCTTGTTTCGAAATCTCAGGGGAATTTTCGGCGTAATAAACGCACATCGCTTGTAGCGGACAGATTTCACACTGGGGTTGGCGTGCCTTGCAGATTTCCCTACCCAAGCGAATGATATTTAGATGGGCGGCGTAATAGGTCTCCTCTGGGAATTGTTCGGCTAAGTGATCGTGGGCTTTGTCGGCGTTCATCTTTGGGGGGCGTAGCCCCAAGCGACCTGTAATACGGTAGACGTGGGTATCCACTGGAAAGGCAGATTTATCCAAAGAGAACAACAACACGATGGATGCAGTTTTTGGACCGACGCCCTTAAACTGCAATAGCCAGTCGGCGGCCTCTTTTGCTGAATATTCTTTCAAAAAATCTAAATCCAAAGAGCCGCGTAGTGTGGTAATTTTCTTGAGGACGTTTTGAATCCGAGGCCCCTTTTGATTTGCTAACCCTGCAGTCCGGATGGATTCAATTACGTCAGCGGTATTTGCATCTCGAACTTGTTCCCACGTAGGGAAGCGCTCACGCAGGGCGAAAAACGCTTTATCTCGATTGGTATCGTTGGTGTTCTGTGAAAGTATGGTCGAGACCAGTTCATCGATTGCAGGTAACGGGTTTCGCCAGACAGGCTGTCCATAGAATTCTAACAATCGTTGGTGAATTTGAGTTGCTCGGTTCATTATGTAGGTAGGGTCCGTTTTGTTTTCAATCGAAGAGCAAGGGGAGTATAGTCGATAAGCATCCACAATAACAAGGTAGCCAGCAGACCATTACGCAGGTTGAGCACGAGAACGCCGAGGGTATGCATATCGAGCAGTAGCCCAAAACCTGCGGGAAAAAGCATGTTAGTTAGCCAATAGATAGCAATCAGCAGACTCGCGTAACGGAATTTTAACAGTGGCAGAAAAGGTAAGACCCATATGATGTATTGAGGTGAAAATACTTTATTCGTGGCAATGAATACAAGGACTGCAATGGTTGTGTAGGCGTTGAGGCTATCTGTTGAGATGTCCCTGTTCTGCGCATATTGATCTCTGAAATGCACATAGCAGTTCGCAAGGATGATCACAAACAAGATAATGGTGATAAAAGGTAGCCAGCGGAGAGCGATATCTGCATAGGGTGACGAGAGATGGAAAGCAGTGTAGTTATAAACGATCTCTGCAGCACCAACACCAAATGTCTTCAATAAAAGGATGAGACCGCTGATCAGCGTTTCGATTTCTAAGCCGCGTTGTTGATGATAAGTGAGAAATGAAGCGAACTGGTTTGGAGCCAGCAAATAAAATGGCAGAATGGTTAGGATGCTGATGAGCCCACCTACGATAAAGCGTACTAGCGAGGCGATATCTTTCTTGGCGAGAAAATATAATCCCATAATTGGGATGATCACTGCTGGATATAGTTTTGCCCCTACCGCAACGCCAATGCTGAAACCTGAGGCGGCTGGTTTTTTCGCGATGAGAAGATATAGCGCCAATATGGACAGAAGGGCGGGAAAAAGATCGTATCGGAAGGGGAGTATGGGCGCACAGAGCAGTACCCCAATTGTCAAGAGTGCTGTGGCTTTCACCTTTTTGGGCGGCTCAGGATACCACCGTTGTAGCACCAGGAGCATGATGATTGACATGATCAGGCTGAAGAGTGCATTTACAAGCAGGTATAGTTTCAAATACTGCTCAAATGACAGTGTTTTTCCGAGAGCCAGAACATGGGGTAAGCTGAAGGCCAATAACGCCAGGGGGGGATATTCCATATCATAATCCCGGTATGGAATTTCTCCCTCGAAAAACTTTGTCGAATAATGGTAATAGATCTCTACTGAATCGTCATGCCAATCTGTGTACAACTCATAGGCCAGCAGAGCGACAACGGGGAATGAAATGAGCTGAATAATTATCAGCCCAACAATGATTATTCGGTCGCTAACGACCTTGTTCGTCTGCATTCAAATCACCTGAACTGGTTGGGAAGATGTAAGTGAGCGCCATCGGTATGATGATGAAACTCAAAGGCAGCATCTGACGCACCTCTTTGGTGATCCCTGTCAGATAATGAATTGCAATGAAGATGGGGATCACGAATGCTGCGCGCTGCAAAAATAATGGTTTTTTTGAATACTTGAAGATCGCAAAGAGCCAGAATACGCCAAATATGAATAAGATATACAAGTATTCGGCTCGCCAATATTCCAGCGGCGTGAACCGCAAATTACTGATCAGACCTTCGATATTATCGGGTAAATGCCATGCGCCTCCCAGGTGAGGTCTGTCGCGGGTTATATAGCGGATGATTCCGGAAGCCAGAAAAGCTGGTAGGCACGTACCTAAAGTGAGCAGCACCAGCTTCAGCATTGGCCGGAACTGGAATCCTTTGAAGTTGTAGCAAAAATAAACCAATGGCAGCGATAGGATGGTCTCATTGTTTAGCGCGCCTATCAATAAAATTACCGTGTACCAAACAGTTTGATTTTCTCGAATTGCCCACAAAGCCAATAAATAGGTCAGCAGCAGCAGTGCAGCGCTTTCTTGGAGGTGATTGTAGTAACTCAAAGGCATGATGCTGGCCAGAAATAAAACGCCGGCAAAAGATACCTTTGTATCGAACCATTTTTTCAAATAGAAATGGAAGCCGATAAACGCGAGAAATACGAATAACCATCGTTGGAGGATGTAGGCATTGGGGATTGATATGTCTAGGGCTTGTCGAAATACTTCTGGGATATAGAATTGGAGCAATCTCGATTGCTCGTTATTTGTATACTGGAATGCTAAGAGCAGTTCGTGGTTTTTCTCCAACGTGCCGTCAAACCAGGCTGGTGTCACTCTTAGTTTGGAACTTAGGTTAATGAGAGCTAGAACGATATATATGCCAGAGAACAATGAAATTTCCCTGGCCAATAGATTGCTAGACACCCATATTCTGATTTTATTCATGATCGAGGCAGGATATTCACAGAGAAAAAGAGTAACAGATTGGATTTATGGTTTTTCCTGCGTGGGGGGGTGGTTCACGTTTACTATGGAGCGAAGTTCTCCTACGAGTAGCTTGCGCCAATTTCTCAATGGATAACTGGGGCCAAAGGATGCCAATGTTTCTAGCTGAGTTTCATCGAGCGCGCCGAGTTGATGGAGGATTTCCAAGATCACAGCAGGACGGGCGCGACTCTTAAGATCGCCATCGGCGATTTTGATGGCGATGCCAATGCCTGGAGAACCGGACTCGATCACGTTAGGCAAGATCCCAATACAGAAGTATCCTTCTGCTCCAACTTTAGCAACGATGGTCCCTCGAGCGGCTTCCATGAGATGCGTGTCAAAACGACCTGGGCCGGCGACCATATCTGGGTGTGATGTCATTGCATTTGTGATCGTTTTGCAAGCCTTGACCCTTTTTTCAGGGAGGTCGTGCGGATCGCATAAGCGCGCGAACCCGAGAGCCGCGTTTCGCAGGGGGATGGCAAAATTTGGGGCAGAACAACCATCGGTGCCCATGATAACAGCCTCGGGGTCGATACCGCACATCCCGCTAAAAGCGCGCAAAATCTCTTTTTGAATGGGGTGCTGCGGGTTGATGTAATCTGCCATGGGCACAGCCATCATCTGCGCGAAGGCCAACATACCGGTATGCTTTCCAGAGCAATTGTGCCGTTTTGGAGTAGGTTCTTCCTGGCGCGAACGAATTGCGAATGCTGTGTCGGAGTCAAGTGGGGGGTGAGTGCCACAGAGCAGGTATTCATCCGAAACACCGATCTTATTTTGAATCGAGGCAACCGTGTCCGCATGAGCGTCGGTTCCGCCATGCGATGCACAAATGATGGCGATTTCCTTTTCGGTGAACCCCCATTTCAGATGACCTTCGTTCTCTATGAGCGGAATGGCCTGAAAGGGTTTCGCCGCAGAACGAAGGAAGGACGTTGCTTGTGGATCGCCATGGGCAGCAAGCAGATTGTTGTGAGAATCGACGATGGCATACGCGCCAAAGTGGATAGACTCGACGATTGGTCCGCGCGTTAATTCAAGGATGGGGAGATAGGTAGGTGATGTCATAATTGCGTGGATAGGGGTACGAAATCAAGGTTTATTCAACTCTTTGCCCAAAATGGCAGGCGTAATACTCCAGTAGACCAAACTGTAAGCGCTGGGTATAAAAAGTTTCCATCTTCGATGGATAGGAAATTTTCTTCATCAGGGCAGGAACGATCTTCAATATATCTTCCGAGCTAGCTTTACGTGCGGAGAGTGTTTTCAGGCGCCCGTCAATCGATTTGAGAAATTTACGTTGTTCGCGGATTTCTTCGATGGTGATTGGCCCTCCACGGCCACTGATGATCATGTAATCGTAATACTGGCGTGATGCCAGTAGGTTAAGTGTTTCATGCCAAATATCAAGATCTGCCCTGGCCAAGAAAGGTGGTTGGTTTGGCGTCACGATGTCGCCAACAAAGAGGATTTTCTCGGAGGGGATGTGGACCCAAGTTGATCCAGGCGTTGGTCCTGGATGATGCTCCATGCGGATTTCTGTATCACCCCAATAAAGGGATAGGTGTTCATTGAAAGTAATATTTGGACGCTCCCAGCGCGTCCCACTGACCTCGGGAAAATGCTCCCATTCAGCTCCGCGTTCACTATTATGCCCCTTGAAGATAGTGGTTCGTTCCTGAAATGCCTTGGCGGTAAGATCATGAGCGATGATTGGGAATTCGATTGCTCTACTTCCAAGGGTGCGGTCTTCGTGGATGTCTAAAACTACCATGAGGCGATATGTGCCAACACTCTGTGCCAGCAGGGCAGATTTCCAAGTATGTGCATCTTCGGAGCGCAATGGAGAGTCGATCAAGAGAGTCCCCTGGGGATAAGTAACAGCCCCGACAGTTACTCCTGCGAAGGACTTCTCAATGAATATGTTCTCTGCGATAGATTGCATGGGTGCTCCTTATTCAATATCTTGCTGAGGGTATTCGTCATCCGCCTTAGGGAGCGTGAAAGCGAAGCGCGCACCACCTTGTGTGCCCTCATCTACCCATATGCGGCCACCATGCCCTTCAACAGCCAAGCGACAATATGCCAATCCAAGACCGATCCCTTTCGGCCCACCTTTTCCATGGAGACGTGTGTATTTGTCGAATATGGTTGGCCGCTTTTCTTCTGGAATACCAGGGCCTGTGTCCTCGACCCAGAAACAGAGTTCATTGCCAGTTTGTGCTGCTCCAACGGTAATATGGCTTTCGGGTGGGGTATATTTTACAGCGTTTTCCAGTAAATTTATCAATACGCGTTGGATCATATTTTCGTCCACATCCGCGAATGGAATTCCTTCTTGGACACGTGTATACACCTTTTGATCCTTGTTGTTTGCAATCGGAACTACGGCATCTACCGAAGCGTTTAGAATGCCTTCAACTTTGGTGGGCTCAGTATTTGTAACAGGTTGTCCGGCTTCCAGGCGGTTGATATCAAGGAGGGAGTTTGTCAGTCTTTCAATGCGTTTGGTTGAACGAACGGCGATCTCAAAGAGAGATTGAATGGTTGGATCGTGGTCAAAGGATTGTATGCTCTCCAGTACATCCAGACTGGAAAGGACATTGCCCAAGGGAGAACGGAGATCGTGGTAGATCATCGAGAGCAGATCGTCTCGCAGTTGGTCTAATTCTTTGCGCTCGGTGATATCCCGGAATGTCCATTGCAGGTGATTTTCTCCTTCAATCTGGACTGTGTGCACATGAACTTCAATCGGAACAAGAAGTTCTGTTAAAGTTTCTAATTCCGATTCATAGGAGAACGTTTCCTCTGGGGAGATTTGTTCGAGACTCTCTCCAATAATTTCTCGATCTATCTCATGCACGTCATCGATATGTTTGAGTTGTAACTGCTCTCTCGAGAAGCCGGTAAAATCGAATGTTTGATTATTGACCTCAATGATATGCCCTCTCATATCTGTGATCAAGATGGCATCGATACTACTGTTATACAGGTCTCGATACCGCTTGTGGGCGGCTTGGAGATCCTCGAAGAGTTGGGCGTGGCGGATGGCCGTCCCAGCGAGGCTGCCGATTCCATCGAGTACGGTGAGCGCATCTGGCCCAAAGCTGCCATCTAAAGGATTCAAGGCTTGCAACACGCCGATAAGTTCTCCATCTGAGATGATAGGTCCGCAGGCAATCGCGCGAGTATCAAATCCCGTAGATTTGTCGAAATGCTCGAAAAACCTGGGGTCTGCGCTTACGTCAGGGACGACGATAGCCTCGTTGTGTTGTGCTACCCAACCCACGATACCCTGGCCAACAGCAACCTCTCTCCCTAGAATCTTATCTGCATTGGCAGTAGTTGCATAATACACAAGTGAATCTTTATCTTCATCAAGCAATGCCAACGAAACAGCTGCCACGTTTAGGGCTTGACTGATTTGATCGAGAATGCGCTGGAGTACATCATCGAGACGCAAAGTTGAAGAGATGGATGCAGCGCTTTTTGCTAATGCGCCCATGCTGAACGCTTGTTGTTGGCTGGTCTCGTACAAGCGCGCGTTTACTACTGCAATGGCTGCCTGGTCTGCAATCGCCTGAACTAATGCGAGATGTTCATCGGTAAAGAATAGAGGAACAGGGTGCGATAACGTGATCACGCCAACTAGTTGATCGCGGGCAATAAAGGGCACGCTTATGGACGATTTCGCCTTTTCACCATTATCGGATGAAGTTGCCCGGCTCACCCAACGTTCATCACGTTTGGTATTTAGCACTAAGGCAGGCTGCCGATTGGTCACTACCCACCCGGCCAGACCGCTTTTGAGCAGAGAGCTAATGTGATCTGTGGAATGGTCGAGGATCGTGTCTTCGTAGATGATCGTAGATTCAACCGGTTCACCCTCATCATTGACAACGATGATACTCCCACTAACCGCTCCTATCGTACGCATAGAGAGGGCAAGTACTCGCTGGAGAACAATGGTAAGGTCGAGGGTCGATGCAATCTCTCGACTGATGTGATAAAGCAGTTCCAGCGATTCTTGTATGGAGGTGTAATCGCTTTTAATTGGCGTAACCATTTTGGATTTTCTCTTCTCCCGCCAAGTATAGCATATTGAAAAGGGATAATTCAGGTTGTATGCTTTGGACTCTGGGAACTTCGCGGTATTTTCCAGATTTCGATGTGAGTTCCCCAGGCATTGTCTACCGAGTCACCAACATATGGTTCCTAGTTTTCTTATCTCTCTCCCAAACAAAAGAGCTGAAGCAATATGCTGCCTCAGCTCGAGTGTCACAATGAGAAATTGCTATAAGTCAGATGGATCGAGAATGTGAACTTGAATCGTTCTTGATGTATCTGACAGAATAGAGACTTTTACGCGAATTGCCTTACCGTTTGGATAGCCACCATAAATTAGTGTCGCACCATAATCAGAGATTTTTGATAATTCCTCGATCTCAATTAGGCCAAGTGCCGGGAATGTATCTCGATAGAACTCCACACATTCATCTATGTTCAGCGAAGTGATGAAATCTACGCGTGTGGCATCTTCCATCGATACCGAGCCAGATTCGGGTACGGGAATACCTTCGAGGAATTGATTGACATCCGCCTCTACTCCTGCCATAGCGGCCTGAAAAATTCCACCCGGGGTATCTGCGGGGAGATCTGCGACTGGTTCAGCAGCCTCAACTGGTTCAGCAGCTTCGGCAGCTTCTTGATTGCGTTCAGCTTCTCTTTCGGCAGCGGTCTTGCAGGCGATCTGGGCAACACCTACGCTCAATATAATGAGGGCAATCCAAACAACTTTCTTCATAACTTCTCCTCCAAGTTTCTTAAATTAATGGCCAGCGAACTTGTACATTATAACCCTACGCACTGCGAATGGTTTGCGAATTTAGAATATCTTCTTTTGAATGCGATTTTCAACAATAGATTGAAATGGTGGGAAGTCCGCAAGAATTATCTTGTGGGCATCTCGCCACCGCACAATTTTCTGTTCGAGTTCTTAGTGGAAAGATGGCAGATTTAGTAAGAGCACTTCTGCCGTAAGGCGGGGATTGGTGTAGCGCTGCAGCCGAGAAAAGGTTTGTTCCAGATGGGAGACCATCTGTTTGGCGGTATCGAGGCTAAGCCTATTTGCCAAATCGTCGATCTGGTTTTCGCAATCCAGATTTGTTATCGGTGTTTGAGCCCCGCTGGATTTGAGCATTACATCCCGCCATAGAGAAAGCCAGGTCTGTAAGACTTGCATGAACTCAGCTCTGTCTTTGGCTAGGTTCTCAGCGTATTGGAATCGCTCTGTCCTTTTTGCCCCCAAGAGTTGTTGGTGCTCCTCAAGCCATGCTGACCGTTGTTGGCGATGTTCTGGATTTTGGTGTAACCAATTGGCGTATCCAGGCCGTCCGTTGGAGAGATGGGCGAGCAATTGTGCTTCATCTCCGGGGACTCCCCACATGGTTTGCATACCCTGGCTGACCTCATCGATCGAAACCGGACGCAGTCGGATCACTTCACAGCGGGAGACGATGGTGGGCAACAGTGTTTCCGTATCTCGTGCAGTGACGAAAAGGATCACCTGGGAAGGGGGTTCCTCCAACGTTTTCAAAAGGGCGTTGGCCGCGCTAGGGTTGGCCTCTTCGAAGCGCAATAAGAAGGCGACTTTGAAGGGCGCTTCGTATGGCGCTAGAGAGAGCCCTCGCAGCAATTCTCGAACCTGATCGACTTTCAGGGTACCACCAACATCTTCTGCCTGGACAATAAGCAGATCGGGATGCTGCATCCTCTCGATGCGCTGGCAAGTATGGCAGGTTCGGCAGGCTACGCCCGGTGAGATGGGTTGGGGACAATTCAATCCTTGGGTTACGCGCACAGCCAAGGTTCGCCGGCCGATTCCCTGAGGGCCAGTGATCAAATAAGCGTGGCGCATGCGCTGATTGGCTAGATGCCCTTGCAGTAATTCCACTGCCCATTCATGGCCTAACATACCCCAGTTGTCCTCTATTTGCATGACAAGATTGTAGCGCGGAGATTCAGGGTTGACAACAGTTTGAAGAAAAAATGGGGCACAAGCGAGCCAAGACTCTGTGTTTAGATCTAAACCGAACCTATCCACCCTGGTCTAATGATCAAACTTCTTGTCAAACCTATGTCGCGAGGATACAATCGCTCGCATGGATTTGCTCCGAGATCTCAATCCCCAACAACAACAAGCCGTTATGGCTGGAACGGGCCCAGTGCTTGTTTTGGCTGGTCCTGGCTCTGGAAAAACACGCGTCCTCACACAGCGAATTGCTTATTTGATTGGCCAGATGGGAGTGCAACCATACCATGTATTGGCAGTAACTTTTACCAACAAGGC
The DNA here is from genome assembly GCA_964438295.1 of uncultured Anaerolineales bacterium. Classification (GTDB taxonomy): domain Bacteria; phylum Chloroflexota; class Anaerolineae; order Anaerolineales; family UBA11858; genus NIOZ-UU35. The sequence goes on along the minus strand of CAYTKR010000090.1, from coordinate 10,924 downwards.
TGCTCGTGAGATGGGGAATCGGGTGAATGCGATCTTGGGAGGGCGGAGCCGTGGGCTCACTTTGGGTACTTTCCATGCGGCCTGTGGCCGCATCTTGCGACGAGAAGCAGATCATCTGCCCTTCGACTCAAACTATGTCATTTTCGACGCCGACGACCAGATCCGCGTGGTCAAGCAAGTGATCAAAGATTTGAACCTAGATGATAAACGCTACCGGCCACACGGGGTCCACGCTTCGATCTCGCGAGCCAAAAATGAGTTGCTGCTTGCAGATGATCTCCCTGTCCAGACCTACCGGGATGAAGTCGTCAAGCGGGTTTATCAGCGCTACCAACAGACACTGCTGGCCAGCAACGCCGTTGATTTCGACGATATGCTCTTGTGGACTGCATTTTTGCTTGAAGAGAATTCCTCCGTTCGAGAGCGTTACGCCCGCCGCTACGAGCACATTTTGGTGGATGAGTTCCAGGACACCAATATGGCCCAATATGTGCTCCTCAAGCACCTGGCATCTTTTCATAAGAATATTTTTGTCGTTGGCGATCCAGACCAATCGATATACCGCTGGCGGGGCGCAGATTTCCGCAACGTTTTGCGATTCGATGAAGATTTCCCCAGCGCCCAGGTCATCTTGCTGGAGCAGAATTATCGTTCTTCGCAGAACATACTCGATTCGGCCATGGCGGTGATTGACGGCAACCCCCATCGCACTAAGAAGAAACTCTTCACCGAGCGCGGCCAGGGGCAGAAGATCATGCTGCATGAGTTGTATGATGACCGCGAAATGGCATCTTTTGTGGTAGACCGGATTGCCAACTCAGTGGCGTCTCGAGGCGCCCAGCCGGGGGAATTTGCCGTCATGTATCGCACCAACGCCCAATCTCGCATCCTGGAAGAGGCTTTCCTGGCTGCGAACCTGCCTTATAAATTAGTCGGCGCGCAGCGTTTCTATGGCCGACGTGAGATCAAAGATATTCTGGCATGCCTGCGTCTAGTGCATAACCCGAAAGATGAGATCAGCATGTTGCGGGTGATCAACACACCTCGTCGTGGAATTGGGACGAAAACCATTGCCACCCTGCGTACATACGCCCAGAGCCTAAACTGTTCTCCAGGTGATGTTCTACTGGAGTTAGGGGTGAGTGCCGAGTCCGAGCATTGGGATTCACTCCCAAACAGAGTCGGCACAGCCCTCTCGCAATTTGGGAAACTTCTCTCGAGCTGGTGCTCTCTCAAAAGTGAGCTTTCGCCATTAGAACTGATGGATCAAATCATCAAAGATATCGCGTATCGGTCCTACATCGATGACGGGGGGGACGAAGGTGCTGAGCGTTGGGAGAACGTGATGGAGTTTCGGCGTCTGGCCGCGGAATACAGTGATAGGAGTTTAATCGCCTTCTTGGAAGATGTCGCCCTGGTATCCGATCAGGATACGCTTGATGCCAGCGCTAATGTACCCACGTTAATGACTTTGCATGCGGCAAAGGGCTTGGAATTCCCAGTGGTATTCATCGTTGGCCTCAATGATGGCACACTGCCGCACATCCGTTCCTTTGACGACCCAGAAGCCATGCAGGAAGAACGCCGCCTATTGTATGTTGGAATCACCCGAGCTGAAGATGCGCTCTATTTGCTGCACTCGCTCAATCGCTACAATTTTGGCTATTCCGAACCCGCAGAGCCATCTCGCTATCTGGATGATATCCCTATGTCGCTAATCGATGATGATTTTTCGGGGCGAAAGGCAGGCCGCTCGCGATCCTCGATATTTCGCCCAGAGCGCTGGGAATCTCCTTTAGACTCAATAGAAGAGATCAAACAGCAGTATACACCTGGGATGCAAGTCGCTCACTCATCCTGGGGGGAGGGCATGGTGCTCAACAGCAAGATCGAAGACGACGAAGAGATCGTGGATGTCTTCTTTGAGGATACTGGTTTGAAGCGCTTGGTGGCATCTCTGGCAAATTTGACGGTGTTATCGTGAAGTGTGGATCGAAGAGTGGTAAGCGAATTGAGAGTCATTGCACGCACTCCACTCCAAGAGTAACCCCAAAGTCTTCACGCATTTGAAAATCCAACTTATAATCGCAATCGTATGTCCCCCATCCTTGACCCGCATTCATTCGAGATCATTAGCCGGAGCACGGAACAGACTCGCCGCGTTGGTATGCGTTTTGGCGCATTGTTAGCATCGGGTGATGTGGTGGGGTTGGAGGGGGATTTGGGGGCGGGAAAAACCACATTGATGCAAGGGATCGCCGCGGGATGGGGGTCCTTGGACCCTGTTTCTAGTCCTACTTTCGTACTGATCAATCTTTATCGGCGACTCGATGAACAGCAATTACATCATTTAGACGCCTATCGCTTGAGCGGGGCCGCTGAGGCAATTGATCTGGATCTGGAGAGCATGATGGAAAGAGGTCCGCTGGTCGTAGAGTGGGCCGATAGGATCGAGGAAACGCTTCCCAAAGAGCGCTTTTGGGTAAAGCTGGAATGGTTGGATGAGACGCAGCGCCAGTTCTTATTCTCGGCCCAAGGCGAATTCTATCAGTCAGTTTTGCAGCAATTCAGAAAGCAGATCTTTGGAGGCCCCTGATGCTATTGGCCATAGATACTTCCACCCGCATGGTAGGGATCGCCTTGTATGATGGCGTCCAGGTGATCGCAGAAATGGCCTGGTTCAGCCAGAGTTACCACACTGTGGAGCTCGGTCCCGCAGTGGAGGATATGTTCGCCAAGAGTGGAATTACAGCCGGCGATTTGAGCGCGCTTGGCATAGCGACGGGTCCGGGTTCGTTCACTGCCCTGCGTATTGGGCTGGCGTTTGTAAAGGGTTTAGCCTTCAGTGAGCATATTCCCATCATCGGAATACCGTCGCTCGACATTGTAGCTGCAGCACAACCCATATCGGATTTGCCAATGGCCGCTGTGTTGGTTGCAGGACGCAAGCGACTGGCCGTGGGTTGGTATCAAGTTGTGGACAGGACATGGCAATCTACTGGCACGCTGCAAAACCTGACAATCGATGAATTTTCCGAAAGCATTCGTGAACCTACGCTGATTTGCGGGGAGTTGGGTGACGAAGCCCGTCAACGGTTAGGGCGTAAGTACAAAAACGTCATCCTTGCGTCGCCCGCAAGCTCATCACGCCGCCCAGGGATATTAGCGGAACTTGCCTGGCAGCGCTGGGGTGCAGCTGATACAGATAACCCCATGACGCTCTCGCCTATATATCTTCATCACGGGGAACCGATCCCAGGATGATGGGATGTTTTTTCGTTAAACTTTGATTGAGCGACCAATAGGAGAGGCATACCCATGACACCCGAAGAAATTCTGGCGACAGTGGCCGAGGAAGTTAAAGAATGCACAAAATGCGAATTGCACTATTCCAGGAAGAATGGTGTCCCTGGCGAGGGACCCGTTTCAGCCGAGATCATGTTCATCGGCGAGGGGCCTGGATTCCATGAAAACGAGCAAGGACGCCCGTTTGTTGGGGCAGCTGGCAGATTCCTTGATGAATTGCTTGAGCAAGTTGGTGTGAAACGTGAGCAAGTTTTCATTGGCAATGTGGTCAAGTGCCGCCCACCGGGAAATCGAGATCCACGTCCTGAAGAGTTAGGCGCTTGTAACCAATATCTGGAAAGACAGATTCAGGCTATCAACCCCAAGGTGATTGTCACTTTGGGACGCTACTCGATGGAAAAGTATTTTTCGAATGCTAAGATCAGTGATGTTCATGGCCGGGCTCTGCGCGTGAAAGGACGCTTGATTGTACCCATGTACCATCCGGCTGCGGCATTACACCAACCTTCATTACGGCCAGTTGTCGAGAGCGATTTTGCCCTATTGCCCGAACTGATTGCCTCTGCAGAGAGCGCACCCGAGTATGAGATGGATACCCCTGAAGATAATTCAGAGCCAAAACAGCTAAGCATGTTTTGATGAGATAAACGAGTCTCTAGAAATCCCCGTGGTGAACTCCAGATTTTGGGGTATGGGGGGAGCTCCCCCCATACCCCAAAATCTGCCAACTGTCACGGCTATACCTAGTGAGCCAAATAAATCAGAATGGGGAAAATATAGATTTGTGGTTTAATTTACAATCTGTTCAATGCCTTTTTAAGTAAATGCCGGAAAGAAACCCAAAATAAATTGTGAGAAAATACCGGCATTTACACAGGTTTTGCGGTGAAACCGGTCAGTATTATTCAAGCCCTTATGTGAAAGAGTACTATGAAAAATAAAGATGCCCTGTTACAAAAATTAGAAAATAAGACCGCTAGCATTGCGGTTCTCGGTTTGGGATATGTCGGACTACCGTTTGCTACAGTATTCGCTGAAGCCGGATTCAATGTGGTGGGGATTGATCCAGATACCCGGAAAATAGAAGCACTCGCAGAAGGCGAAAGCTATATCCAGGATGTACCCACAGAATTGGTGGCGCAGTTAGTGGAAAACGGCAAGCTTAAAGCGACCACTGATTTCTCGGTGCTCGCAGAAGCTGATGCCGTCAGCATTTGTGTGCCTACGCCGTTGCGGAAAACAGGTGATCCAGATTTGTCATTCATTTTGTCTGTGACTGGTGAGTTGGCGAAATACATGCACCCAGGAATGGTCGTGGTACTCGAGTCCACCACATACCCAGGGACGACGCGTGAGATATTGCTTCCCCAGTTAGGCGAAGAAAATAATCTGGTTGTTGGCGAAGATTATTTCCTGGCTTTCTCACCTGAGCGTGTAGATCCTGGGAGAGAAGATTGGACGACGATCAATACGCCTAAAGTGGTTGGCGGGATCACCGAAGCTTGCTCGGAGGTCGCCTCCACCTGGTATCAAGGTGCTCTCGAAACAGTTGTCCCTGTTTCCTCATCTGAAGTAGCTGAGATGGCCAAATTGCTGGAAAATACCTTCCGGATGATCAATATCGGGCTGGTCAATGAATTGGCGGTGATGTGCGATCGCCTGGGAATTGATGTCTGGGAAGTTATCGATGCGGCGGCCACCAAACCTTTTGGTTTTATGAAGTTCACCCCTGGCCCAGGTTTGGGCGGCCATTGTATTCCCATTGATCCCCTTTATCTCTCCTGGAAGCTGAAGTCTTTGAATTACACTGCCCGCTTTATCGAGTTGGCCTCTGAGATCAATTTGGGAATGCCGCGCTACGTTGTTCGCAAAGTGCAAGATGCGCTGAATGAACTTGGTAAGCCTTTGAAGGGCAGCAAGATATTGGTTTTAGGAGCGGCCTACAAACCGGATATTGACGATTTGCGTGAATCTCCAGCCCTAGATGTGATTGGCCTATTAGAGCAAAGCGGCTCTATGGTTAGCTATCACGATCCCTATATTACGAGTATCAAGGAAGAGGAATTCGAGATGGAGAGCGTTCCTGATTTGATGCCTGCTGTCCAAGATGCCGATTGTGTTGTCATCATCACAGATCACAGCGATTATGATTACAGCATTATATTAGAGGCCGCAAACTATATTGTAGATACTCGCAATGCCTTGGGTGAGATGGGGCGCAAGAGTGCTAAGGTTGTGCGACTATAAAATTATCTTGAATTTTACGATTGATCGCCGACCGCTTCTCTGATAATGTCAGGATATGCAGCGGTCGGCGTTCTGACGTATTTGGTAAATTGATAGAGAGTTGAGTATTCCCATGGCAAATTACTTGATCACTGGTGTCGCTGGGTTCATTGCAGCTCGCGTTGCGGAAATGCTGCTGGATGCAGGCCATACGGTTGTGGGCATTGACAATATGAACGATGCGTACGATGTGCGCATGAAGGAATTCCGTTTAGGGAATTTATCAGAGCGAGAGGGTTTTGAGTTTCGCCAGCTTGATATATCTGATAGGGATTTCCTAAAAACATTCGAAGGTTTGAACATCGAACGTTTGGATGCCGTAATCAATCTGGCTGCTCGTGCAGGGGTGCGAGCGAGTGTGGAAGATCCCTGGGTGTATGTTGATACCAATGTTACGGGTACGCTCAACCTTTTAGAACTGTGTCAGCAGCGAGGGATTTCAAAGTTTATTTTAGCCTCGACATCCAGCATCTATGGCGAAGATGCCCCTCTCCCAACACCTGAGACCGCGGATAGCGCTCGGCCTTTGCAAGCCTATGCCGCCAGCAAAAAAGGAGCAGAAGCCATGGCTCATGCCTATCATTTTCTATACGATATTGATGTGAGTATCGTGCGCTTCTTTACCGTTTACGGACCAGCTGGTCGTCCGGACATGTCCGTTTTTCGTTTCATCCGCTGGATCACAGAGGGAGAAACCCTGCATCTCAATGGGGATGGCACCCAGTCACGTGGATTTACTTATATCGACGATATCGCTCGCGGTGTAATCCAAGGTTTGAAGGAAGTTGGTTTCGAGATATTCAACCTAGGCGGGCATGAAAATATCAGTATGAATGGTTTGATTGAGATCATCGAGACCAAGGTCGGGCGCAAGGCGATCATCAAGCATCATCCCTTTGCCAAGGCAGATATGAAGGCCAATCTAGCAGATGTCTCCAAGGCTGGCGAGATTCTCGGTTGGGAGGCCGCTGTAGGATTAGAAGATGGCATTGGTCGAGCCCTCGACTGGTATAACGCCAACCGTGAATGGGCGAAGGATCTGAAGATCATCTAAGTTGTTGATAACTAGTGGTCAAAATTATCCAGGAAATGGGTGTGCGCAGGGGGTCACCCCTGGGCACACCCATTTCCTGGAAGAATTCCCATCTGACATCATATAGACCTGCGCTTATGCTTCAAAACCTGCAAAGAATTTACAATCGAATATTGGAAAACGAGCTCTTGCGTCGCATCGTCACCAATTCTAGTTATCTGCTAAGCGCCACTGGCCTCTCAGCAGGGATGAGCGTGTTCCAGAGTATTTTGGCTGGCCGACTTCTCGGGCCGGCCAATTTTGGTATTTTGGGTGCTATCACGCAATTCACCAGTGTGGTCAATCGCTTTGCTTCCTTTCGCATGAATGAATTGGTGGTGAGGTATGTGGGAAAATATCACGAGGCAGGAGACAATCAACGCGCTTCCGCAGTCTTCAAAATGGCCACATTGCTGGAGATTGGCGGGTCGTTTATAGCCCTGGCTTTAATTTGGTGGCTCGCCCCTCTTGGAGCACAGTTCTTCGCTCAGGATGCCAGCCTGGCCTTTTGGTTCCAGATTTACGGGTGTATTATCCTGGCAAACGTGATGTTCGAGACGGCCAGTGGATTATTGCAGATCTTCGATCGCTTCCGCATCATGGCTATTGCCACGGCGACACAGAGTGCCATCACTCTGTCTTTGATTGTAGTGATCTTCTTTCTCGAAGGAGACTTGACAGCTGTTGTGTTGGCTTACATGGTTGGCAAGATCATTTATTCCCTCACCGTCTCTATCGCTGCGCTGATCGAAGCTCGCCGCGCCTGGGGGAAAGGCTGGTGGCGAGTACGGCTAAATATATTGGAAGGCGAACGGCGCAACTTGCTGACCTTTGCTTTCAGCACCAATCTTAGCAGTACCATCAGTCTGGTTGCCAAAGACAGCGAGGTCTTGTGGGTATCGGCTTTCTTGGGACCCGTCCAGGCCGGTTATTATAAGACGGCTATGGCCATTACCAATCTGTTGCAGTTGCCCGTAAGCCCCCTTCCTAAGGCAACCTTTCCCGAGTTGGCGCGTGAGATCGCCCGGAAGAATTGGGAAAACGTTCGCTATGTGCTTCGGCAGGGCTCGCGTCTCTCAGCGATCTATTCTGTGCCAGTTACTCTGGTATTGATCATTTTCGGCAAGTGGTTGATTGGCGTTACATACGGTCCCGAATATTTACCCACCTATTCTGCGCTGATTGTCCTTCTGATCGGGTATACCTTCGTCAATATCTTCTACTGGAATCGGGTGGCGCTATTATCCTTTGGAAGGGCAGTTTACCCAACGATTTTTAATTTTATTGGCATGGTGTTCAAGGTGGCCGCGACATTTTTGCTTGTGCCGCGTTATGGCTATGTTGCCTCTGCGGCGTTGCTATCTGGCTACTATTTCTTCACCGTTGGTGCGGCTGTTGTCAGGGTTTTCTTGGATGTGCGCGTCCAATCTCAGGTTGAAGTCGTGAAATGAAGATTTGCCTGATTGCCCCTACCTACTTGCCAGCCCGTCGCGCTAATACCATTCAAGTAATGAAAATGGCGCAGGCGCTGACCGCCTTAGGACATGAAGTGATCGTAACCGTTCCGGCTGAAAGTAATCCAAGCAGTACCCCCACTTGGGATGAACTTGCCCACTTTTATGGGTTGAAATACCACTTTAAAGTGGAGTGGCTTCCTGTACTTTCTCGGTTGCGAGGCTATGATTATGGCTACCGGGCTATTCAATTCGCCCGTAAACAAGGCTGCAATTTGATTTACACCCGTCTGCCTCAAGCAGCAGGGCTGGCCAGCTACAGGGGAATACCCACAGTCTATGAGGTGCACGATATTCCAAAGGGGAGAGGCGCAAAGGTTTTATTGCGACTATTTTTGAGCGGGAGTGGCGCGCGCCGTTTGGTGTTGATCACGCGTGCCCTGAGAGACGATCTGGCTCGATGGCAGCCCACGCTGCCACCATCCCCTTTTACGACGATCGCCCCCGATGGGGTTGATCTCGACCGCTACGCCGACTTACCTTCCTCCGCTGAGGCGCGCGCGACGCTATCACTTTCTGAACGATTTACCATCGGGTATACCGGGCATTTGTACCCTGGCCGTGGCACGGAGTTGATCTTAGCCTTGGCAGAGCGTTTACCGGAAGTTGCTTTTTTACTCGTTGGCGGCAACCCCAAGGATGTAACCAGCTTTCGTGCTGAAGCTGAAAACAAAGCTTTGGAAAACATTCGATTGACAGGCTTTGTGCCCAATGCTGAATTGCCGCGTTATCAGGCGGCCTGTGATATCCTATTGATGCCCTATCAGCAGCGAGTGGCAGCTTCTTCTGGCGGCGATATCGCCCGTTATCTCAGCCCGATGAAGGTGTTCGAATACCTGGCTTGCGGTCGCCCGATCATCTCCAGCGATCTGCCGGTCTTGAAGGAAGTGTTGAACACGGCCAACGCGCTTTTGCTGCCCCCTGCTGAAGTGGACTCCTGGGTCGAAGCTATTCAGGATTTACGAACCAATCAATCTCTCCGGGAGTCACTGAGCCAACAGGCTCGAGTTGATGCTGCGATGTATACTTGGGAAGCGCGTGCAGAAAAAATTTTCGGACATTTTGGGAACCCCCAATAATCTGATTGTAAGATCATGATAAGAAGAATTGTTTTGATTAGTATCGGGCTGGTTCTGCTTTCACTTGGATTGGCCTGGGTATCTATGGGATTTGAATCCCTCCAGGGTTGGGGGTCGTTTTTGGTTGTATCCATCTTGGGAGCAATCCTCATCTATGGGAGTCTGCGGGCCACCCAAAGGGAGTCAGTCCCCCGCTGGCTGATCTGGCTATTGCTAGGGGCAATATTAATTCGTCTGATCCTGGGTGTTTTTTGGTTTGTCTCGCTTCCAGTTTGGGGGTATGCAAGTGATGCAGAACTCTCTGGGTATGTCATGGCCGATGCGCACGAGCGGGATGTGACGGCTTGGAAGCTGGCCCAATCGGACCGCTCTTTATTGGATGCCTTTGAAGATTTCCAATCTGTCGATCAATATGGCGGATTGTTGTTCTTCAGCGCAGCAGTATATCGATACCTCGGTACAGAAGTTCACCAGCCGTTGCTCATCATAGTTCTGACAGCGATGGTGTCCGCGTTGGCGATCTTATTCACTTGGATATTTGTGAAACGTTTGCGGGGCGAAGTGGCTGCCAAAGCTGCCGCCTGGATATTTGCTCTGTATCCTGATGCTGTCTTGCTAGGCAGTTCGCAAATGCGCGAAGCTTTCACTGTGACCTTAGCAGCCGCAGCGGTGTATGGATTGGTGTTGGCCGTGCAAGAGCGGTCTTGGCTGGGTGGTTTTTGGTTGATCGGCGCGCTGCTTTTCTCGATCCCTCTCTCGCCAGCGTTCACGATGTTGTTGGTCATCGCCCTTGGCTTGATGGCGGTCTTCATGCTCAACCGCCGCTGGATGCGAGATTGGCGTTTTTGGTTGATTGGGGGCGTGCTGACGCTCATCGGGCTGACAGGTTTGTGGTTTTTTGGAGCACAGCAATCGCAAGGTGACTTGACCAATCCTGTTGGTGTTTTGCAATATTGGGTTGAGCGCACAGGGATCTGGCAAACGATACTCGGCCAGCAGGCCTCTGGGTGGATGTATAAACTTTCACAGAACATCTCTGAAAATCTGTATAAATGGGTTGTTTTGGTTTATGGTGTCGTGCAGCCTTTCTTGCCTGCAGCATTGATCGCCAATGGGAATTGGACCTGGCGTTTGATCGCTATCTGGCGCGCCTTCGGGTGGACCTTGCTATTGCCATTCTTGATCTACGCACCCTTACGCGCTCTACGCAAGCCTCGTCAATGGCTTATTGTGGGCATGAGCATTGCCGTCTGGATCGTGATCTTCGCGGCCTCTTTCCGTAGTGGCGGTGATCAATGGGATAATCCCCGTTATCGGTTATCTTTTTTATGTTTACAGGTCGCCTTGATGGCCTGGGTTTGGGTCGATCAGCGACGTTCATCGGATCCCTGGTTGCGCAGGATGCTCGTCAGCGCAGGCTTTGTGATCCTTTGGTTTTTGCCGTGGTATATGCGCCGCTACACTGCCTTGGATTGGCCCGTAGTGGATGTGTTTAAGGTCTTTGGATTGGGTTTGGCTAGCTCGGTTTTGTATCTAGTTTGGGATTGGGCTCGCTCATCTAGCACGGATATCGGCAAAGCTTGACCATGTCCCAATAGACATTATAATCAGCCGCTGAGTTGAAGTAATATCCATCCATCAGAATCTTCCGAGGAAAGGGTGTGTGC
>CAYTKR010000089.1:0-21331 GCA_964438295.1 uncultured Anaerolineales bacterium | reverse complement strand
CAGATTTAGGGGTGAGTGGGGTGCGCAGCACCCCACTCACCCCTAAATCTGGATAATCCCACGGCGATTCCCAGAGACCGTATAATGTGCGGAGTTAATTTGAGCAGTAATGAAATTGGAGAACGAATTTTGCCTAAGAAAATGAAAATTGTGATGGTGGCTTCGGAATGCGTACCTTATGCCAAGTCTGGCGGTCTGGCGGACGTAGTTGGCGCGCTCCCGGCTGCTCTTCAGAAATTGGGTCACCAGGTCATCGTTGTGATGCCTAAATACCGCTCTATCGATATGGAGCAATTCGACATTCGACCCTTCCACAGCCCCATGGGTGTTTGGATGGGAGATGCCCAGGAATGGTGTGCGGTGTACAAAACGCAATCTATTGAGGGCGTTGATGTTCATTTCATCGAATCGGGCAAATATTTCGACCGACCAGGCCTCTACCATGATGCCGATTTCAATGATTACCTGGATAACCCCCGCAGGTATGCTTTTCTATCGCGGGCCGCACTACAGCTTTGCATTGATATCGATTTCAAGGCGGATATCGTCCATGCCCATGACTGGCAGACCGCGCTGGCAGTAGCGTATTTAAAGATCTGGCACTGGGATGACCCCATTTTAGGCGACGCGGCGAGTTTCTTGACCATTCACAACATTGGGTATCAAGGGGTTTATGGCGCAGAACATTACGACTATGCTGGATTGCAATGGGGGAACTTTACCTCCGAGAAATTCGAAGATCATGGGGAGGTCAATTTCTTGAAGGGTGGTATTCATTATGCGGATATGGTCAATACCGTCAGCCCGACCTATGCCATAGAAACGCGCACTCCTGAGATGGCTCATGGCATGGCGCCATATCTCAACGATAAGGGTGAGGACTATATTGGCATCCTCAACGGAGTCGATTATTCCCAGTGGAATCCTGAGGTGGATTCGCTGATCCCGGCCAACTACACCCGAGATGATCTGGAGGGGAAAAAAGTTTGTAAGCGAGAGTTGCAGAAACGCTTCTATATGCAGGAAGATGAGCGCATCCCGTTGATCGGTGTGATCAGTCGTCTGGCGCATCAAAAAGGCCTGGATATCTTATCCCGATCCATCGAGAGTATCATGGAGAATATGTTCGTCCAATTTGTGCTCTTGGGCTCTGGCGACAAAGACCTGGAAAGGTTTTTTGCCCATCTCCCGCTACGCTATCCTGGACGAGCAGGGAGCTTTATTGGTTATAGCTACGAGCTTGCCCATTGGATTGAGGCGGGTGCAGATATGTTCCTGATGCCCTCTCGCTATGAGCCTTGTGGGTTGAATCAGATCTATTCCCTCAGGTATGGCACGCTACCGGTTGTGCGAGCCACCGGAGGCCTGGACGATACTGTCGAGCAGTATGATGAAACCACAGGCGCGGGCACGGGGTTTAAATTCTTCGAGCCCAGCGCTCATGCGATTTATTATAGTGTTGGTTGGGCGGTGAGCACCTATTATGACCGCGGCGGTCACTGGGATCAAATGGTCCAACGTGCGATGGGGGAACGCTTCTCCTGGGAGGATAGTGCTTGGGAGTATGTGAAGGCTTACCAAAAAGCAATCGAAAACAAGCAGGCTTTATGAATAAATCCCCGCAAACAGCAAGTTTTCGGGGATGTCAAATTAAAATTATGAACAAAGGAATTCTATACGGCTTGGGATGTTACACGCTCTGGGGTTTTTTACCCATTTTTTGGAAATTGATCGATAGCGTACCCTCAATGGAGATCGTCGGCCATCGCACAGTATGGTCGTTTGTCTTTGTGTTGGTCTACGTCATCGCAACCAGGGCTTGGCAAGGTTTCCAGCCTATTCGTCAAAACCCAAAGATCTTGCTGGTCTATCTCGCTACGGGGATCTTGATGAGCGGCAACTGGTTGATCTATATCTGGGCGGTCAACAGCGGGTTTATCGTTGAGTCCAGCCTGGGATATTTTATCAACCCGTTGGTGAATGTTTTGCTTGGCGTCGTTTTCCTGCGAGAGAAGTTGCGTCTTTGGCAGTGGATCCCCGTCGGGCTAGCCACCCTCGGAGTTCTATATCTCACTGTCAGCTATGGTGCGCTTCCCTGGATCGCCCTCAGCCTGGCGTTGACGTTTGGGTTCTATGGACTCATCAAAAAAACTGCCCCGTTGGATTCGATCTCCGGATTTACGCTTGAAACTGGCTTTGTGTTTATCCCCGCTTTGATGTGGTTGCTCTTTCTGGAATTTGAGGGCAGCGGCGCTTTTGGGCATGATTCTGCCTTTGTGACGCTGATGCTGGTCCTGGCGGGTGTAGCCACAGGGTTACCGTTGCTTTGGTTCGGCGCGGCGGCCCGACGGGTTCACCTTTCTACCCTGGGGTTCATGCAGTATATTGCACCCACATTCCAATTTTTGATCGGAGTACTAATCTACGGCGAAGATTTTTCACAAGATCGAGTGATTGGGTTTTGTATCATTTGGACCGCACTGCTGATCTTCTCAATTGATGGAATTTTCCATCGCAGAAGGGCAGCACCCCCACCCGTATTTGCTGATTAGAATCACCTATGCTAACGGGAACACTCTTTGTTTCAGGAAACATCGTTGAACGTGGAGAATTTATTATGAAACTAGATCTGCGCAAATTACGCCAGGATATCCACTGGCTCTATCTGACCGAACACCAGGAGTTGGGTGAAGAAGGAACGCTACGCCAACTCGAAGAAGCCCGCCAGTGGGATCTTTCTGCGACCTTGAGCGCTGGGGGTGTGGCAGTCTTTCCACATGCTGGCGTCGCTGACTGCGGCCAGCAGATCGCTGCAGCGGTGCACGCCTGCCTGGATAGCGGAGCGGATCGCGTTTTGGTCGTCAGCGTGCTGCACGCCTTCTCCGATGATATGGAAGAAGCCCGTCAGCGCGTCGCCATAGGAGAAGATCCCGCTCAATTCAAACACTGGGGAATGCAGGGACCAGGCCTGGTGGGGCGGCAGGATTGGCGCTTTGACCACGTGCTCACCAGTTGGCGCCACTTCTGGAAGGCTGAGACCCAGCGCCGTGGTATTGAGGGCCCCGAGGTTATCGAGCGCTACCCGTACCTGGCAGGAGGCAAACCTCAAGATTTGCCCGGCATTGAAGAACTGGTTGAGATCGCAAAAGATGCCGTCATTGTCTCCACCGCTGACCCTTTCCACCACGGCATTGGCTACGGTGACTCTCCTGAAGAATCCCTGTACCCCCAAGAAGGTGGTATGGAGTTAGCTCGTAATCGCATTCAGGAAGGCATCGATCTTTTAGCAGCCGGGGATTATGGGGGCTACAACCAGCACTGCGTAGATGCTAAGAGTGACGCCCGCGACGCCGGTCAGGTTTTCCGTTTCCTCCGCGGCCCAATGAAAGGTGAAATTGTCGATTTGGTGTACAGCGACGCTGCAGATCTATATCAGCAACCTGCCCCGACCTGGGTTGCTGGGGCGTTGATCGAGTGGAATTTGGCCTAGCGTAAGTGGGCTGCTATTGAAATCCAAAATCGAGTAATAATTTTTTTGTCATTCTGAACCCCGCCGCCATGGGCGGGCCTGGCCGGGGTGAAGAATCTCCGCCCAATGGGCGGGAGACTCTTCGTTGCACTCAGAGTGACAGATGAAATCTAATTGTGGTAATTACGTTCATACAATTACTACACCGTAAACTAGTTATGTGCATATTTTGCTGTGACCGGTCTCCCGACCGAGTCACTCCGGCACGGTCAGGAGACCGGCCAAAGCTCAAAAAGGAAAATTTATAGATACTTAGTTTACAGTCAATTTACATACATAGCACTTTTTTTGTAATAGGGGGATGTCAATTTTGTGATGCCTTTGAAATTGTCAGCCTACAGCCAGATGTTAGCAAACGAATAGGTATTTTCGTTGCCAATGAAGTAAATTATTAGAGTTTCATTGTGTCTAGAAGTATAGTTCATGCATAGTTTTCGAGCACTTTTTGAAACTTTTGATTGGTATGGTCGTATATAGGATAGCGGTTCGGAAAATAACTATGTTGTAGGAAGTGATTCGCTTATGACTGAAACAGAATTGGTTATCGATCTAAAGGATGTCGACAAGACATTCGACGGTCCTGCAGGACCCATCCATGCCCTGCGGTCTGTGAGTATTCAAGTTGGGTCCGGGGAATTCGTGGGGGTGCGGGGTCCTTCGGGGAGTGGAAAATCTACCCTGCTGAATATGATCACCGGCATCGACCGCCCTACCAATGGAGATATTAATGTGACGGGGGCGCGACTAAACGACCTCAATGAAAATAAGTTAGCGCGCTGGCGGGGGAAGAATGTGGGTGTAATCTTCCAGTTTTTCCAGTTGCTGCCCACACTGACCATCATCGAAAATGTGATGCTTCCGATGGATTTCTGCAGGGTTTGGAAGTCACGCCAGCGTCCGGAGCGGGCCATGCATTTGCTTGATCAGGTAGGGCTTGCTGATCAGGCATACAAGCTCCCGAACACCCTCTCGGGCGGACAGCAGCAGCGCGCTGCTATCGCGCGCGCATTGGCGAACGACCCACCCTTGGTGATGGGAGATGAGCCCACTGGCAACCTGGACAGTAAATCTGCCGACAAAGTCTTTTATCTCTTCGAAGAGCTGGTCACACAGGGCAAAACCTTTATGATGGTCACCCACAACCTCGAATTGGCCGGCCGCATTCCGCGTGTTGTGGATGTGCTCGATGGAGAGTTGTTCGATAATGGGAACGGCGGCGCATGAAAACGGCATTTCGGAAGGTATGGCGTGACCTCTGGCGCAATTTCGGCCGCACAGTTATGGTGATCTTGAGTATTGCTGTGGGGGTGATGGCGGTTGGGATGGTTGTATCTGGCAATCAGTTGGTTTTGGGGCAGATGGCACAATCCCATCTCGACAGCAATCCCTCCCATGGTGCTTTGTTTTTGAGTGGCCTGGTCAATGAGGATACAATCCGCAGTTTGCGACGCGTGCCTGGTGTGGAGGATATCGAAGGATTTGCCGACGCAACGATCCGCTGGAAATCTTCCCTAGATGGCGAGTGGCATGATGGTCATATCACCACGTACCCAAGTTTCGAGCACCGTATTTTCGATCAACAGATAATGATCGAAGGCGATTGGCCGAATGAGAAAAATATCACTGTGGAATCGGCCCATATCGACTCCTTCGGAGCACCAGGGCTGGGGGGGACCGTATATTTCGAGATCAACGAACGGGCTCGCCCGTTAGAAATTCACGGCGTGGTTAGAGACCCCTTCGAATGGCCGCTTCCATTTGGAAATAATGCATCTTTCTACGTTACACCTGATACCTTCCAGAGGATTGCTGGATTCCGCGGGTATGACAACCTGCGTATTACGCTAACCGATTACAGCGAAGAAAATTTCCATATCGTTGCAGATCGCATCAACGACAAATTGCAAAAGATTGGTGTCTCGGTAGGTTTCGCTGAACCTTTCCATCCTGAGGAGCACTATCTTCAAGAGATGATCAATGGCGTTGGGATGGTGCTTTCCGTTATGGCTGTTGGCTCTCTGGGGCTGAGCACTTTGCTGGTGATCAACACCATCAACGCTCTCATTGCTCAGCAGATCCCCCAGATTGGGATCATGAAAGCAGTTGGCGCCTTGCGCCGTCAGATTTCGGGGCTATATCTATCCATCATTCTGGTATATGCCATCTTGAGTTTGATCATCGCTGTTCCCCTGGGAGCTTATGCGGGCAATGCGATGGCAGAGTGGATGTTGTACTTATTGAACGTGCCTGCAATTCCATTTGAGATCTTGCCAGAAGTGCTCCTTCTGCAAATTTTGGTCGGATTGCTGATTCCTCTGCTTGCGGGCCTTTACCCTGTGTTGAGAGGCGTGGCTATCCCCGCAGCACGCGCTATTAGTCAGACGGGTTTGGGGCGAGGGGAATATGGCCGCAGATTTGTCGACCGATTGATGGCCAGAGTGCGGGGATTGCCGCGCATGGCCGCCCTGTCCTTGCGGAATACTTTCAGGCGGCCGGGACGCGTTTTGCTGACCTTGCTCACTCTGATTTTCTCAGGAGCCATCTTCATGATGGTGTTCAGTACTCAATTTTCCTTTGAGCAGACCATTGATAAGATTTTCGCTGGGTTTGGCTATGAAGTGCAGATCAATTTCCGACAATACCAACGCATTGACGAGATCATCCCCCTGATTGAGTCACGCCCCAATGTTGCCAACGCCGAGATGTGGACATTCCGTACCGCTGAAACCCGTATCCCGGGATCATCGGGGCCAGGCAGCGAGTATGAAGTTTTCGTGCGTGGCGTTCCCTCTCATTCCCCTATGTTCAACCCTGAACTTACCGCCGGCCGGATGCTCGACCCCGAAGATGGGCAGGCTATCTTGCTAAACCAAAAGCTGGCTGGAAAAATGGGGGTGAAAGTGGGCGACAAGATCATCATCGATCTCCCCGATGTGGGCGATACAACCTGGACCGTAGTTGGCTTGGTTTTCGATCTCAACGGCCGCGACCAGAATACGGCTTTTGCCAATATCGATGTGTTCAACCGCGCCCTGAACAACGTCGGCAATTCCGCGGTGGCAATGGTTCAAGCCACAGAGCAGAACCTGGCTGTTCAGAAAGCGGTTGAAAGGGATCTGCGAGAATTCTTTGAAGCCAAGGGGATGGAAGTATATTATTCCGCTGTCGCTAGCGAAGATCGAGATCAGGCCAGTGCACAATTTGGCGTGCTAACTCAGATTTTGATGATTATGACTATCTTGATGGCTGCTGTAGGAAGCATGGGTCTCTCTGGTACGCTTTCGATAAACGTCATCGAGCGTCGCCGAGAGATCGGTGTGATGCGGGCAGTGGGTGCCTCCTCTCGAGATGTCGGCTATATTTTTGTTGGAGAGGGGTTGATGTTGGGATTGGTCAGCTGGGCAGCAGCTATCCCTATCGGTCTGAGCGTGGGCCCAATTTTTGTAAAATCCCTGGGGAGCGTGATTGATTTCCCTGCTGAGTATTTCCCTGCTTATCACGGTATTTGGATCTGGCTGGGAATTGTTGTTGTGCTCTCCATCCTGGCGTCCTGGGTGCCTGCTCGCAGGGCGACGCGCATCAGTGTCAATGAAAGTCTGGCGTATGAATAATCAGTTTGGGACTATCCAGATTTAGTGGTGAGTGGGGTGCGGAGCGCCCCACTCACCACTAAATCTTAGGAATAAATTTGGCAATTTCTTAAAACCTAATCACGATAGAACATAGAATAGATCCTGTATGGAGTAAAACAATGAAATCAAAGAATATACTTATTGTCATCACTATGGTTGTGCTCAGTCTCTTGCTGGCCGCATGCGAATTTTCAGCCACCCCAACACCTGAAGACCCTACCGCGATCCCGGTAGTCCAGGATTTCGCTGTGGTCGCGGAGGGGCGTTTGGTGCCCAATGAGGATGCTCAGTTATCTTTTGTGAGTGCCGGGCAGGTTGCAGAAATCTTCATTGCAGAAGGCGATCAAGTCGAATCTGGCGAAGTGTTGGCTCGTTTGGGGGACCGCGAACAGATAGAGAGCAGTCTTGCTGGCGCGCAGTTAGAGTTGAGTGCTGCGGAATTAGAGTTGCTATCTGCTCAACAGGATCTCCAAACTCTTTATGATAACTGGCCCGCGGCTGCCACTGCGGCCCAGGAGGCACTGACCAATGCTCGCCAGGAGGTTCGTGATACGGAGCGAGTTTATAACTATCGCACGTCTCCAGCAGATCAAACCGATATCGATGTGGCCTGGTCCCAGGTTGTTCTGGCTGAGGATGAGTTGGAAGATGCAAAAGAGGATTTCGAGCCCTATGAGGATAAACTCGCCGATAACCTAGAACGAGCAACTTTTCAAAGTTTATTGGCTGAAGCCCAAAAAGCCTATGATGCCGCTGTCCGCAGGTACAATGCATTGATCGATGTCTCCAACGAATTCGAGATCTCTCAGGCTGAAGCCGATTACAACATCGCTCAAGCTCGTCTCGTACAGGCCCAAGAAGATTACAATGATCTCATCGATGGTCCTGATCCTGATGACGTTGTCCTTGCTGAAGCGCGCATTGCCTCAGCTGAATCCCGCATTGCCGCTGCGCAAGCGAATATCGAGGCCACCCAATCTGCCCTGGACGATTTAGATTTAGTGGCTACCTTTGCCGGAACGATTGTCGATTTTGATTTGATCATCGGGGAGCAGATCACGCCGGGACAGCCCGTGGTAACTGTGGCAGATTTCTCTAAATGGTATGTCGAGACCGACAACCTCACTGAAATTGAAGTGGTGGATGTGGCCGTCGGGCAGGCAGTGACAATTGTTCCCGATGCGCTGCCTGATTTGGAACTGACCGGCAGTGTGGAGTCCATCACCGATTTCTTCGAAGAGAAACGTGGTGATATCACCTACACGGCGCGCATCCTGGTCGATGAGATCGATCCGCTCTTACGCTGGGGAATGACGGTTGTGGTGACTTTTGTTGAGTAGACCTGGAACGGGTTTTTCGAAAATGACGGGTGGGTTGCGCAGCAACCCACCCGTCATTTTCACATCTGTTACTAATTCTGACATTCCACACAGAGATAGCAGGCTCCACCCAAATAGGAGATCTTCTGGATGTCCGATCCACAGTTGAGGCATGGTGTCCCTTTGGATTTGCTGTCCATCAAGCGCATGTACCTTCCCTTTTGGCCATAAAGATCGACTTCGTCATAGCGTCCGCCAAGCTCGATTGCCTCGGCCACAGTGCTTTGGATGGCATTGAAAAGGTTGCTCCGTTC
Source organism: uncultured Anaerolineales bacterium (assembly GCA_964438295.1). Classification (GTDB taxonomy): domain Bacteria; phylum Chloroflexota; class Anaerolineae; order Anaerolineales; family UBA11858; genus NIOZ-UU35. The sequence continues at coordinate 12,537 of CAYTKR010000089.1, read as the reverse complement.
CTCGGGCGTGATATGTGGTGTTTTGCGTTTTGGGCTCAGCCGGGCGTTGAAGAGGATATCCTGCACGATAGCATTGCCCAGGCCGTGGATGGGATTAGGGATCGCATATCCAGTGGCGACAAGAAATCCTTTTATGCCCTTTGAAGTTTTTTCGGGGTATTCATCCAGCATCTGAATGAATTTTTCCAAAGTAAATTCGGGGCTAAGCGGCTCAGTTCCGATCTCGTCATTTGGCCTTACGCCGAAATCTGATTTATCGAGTAGTTTCACTGCTCCCCACATTTGCAAGGCATAGGTCAGGGATGAGCCATCGGAAAATTCCCAACCCAGGTGGTAGTTCTTTGGCAACTTCTCTCCTGGCTGCTGATAGAGGATTTTCCCGCCAGCATCACTCCACCACAGCATGTGATCCCCCAAATGTAAGTAAATTGAGCGGCCGAAGCTGCTGGCGCCGGTGACCTTCAATCCTGGGAGAATCTCGACGTATTCTTCCTCAGGACGATTGAGCCACAAAAATTTGTGGGTCTTATTGCCGCGGCCGAAACTGGCAATCGTCTTCCCTGTCAACTCAGCATTCATTTGTTTGGCGATAGTAGTCGCTTCTGGCATCTCGAGCATCATTTCCTCCTAAAAAAGTGACGGGCAATTTGCTTACAGCGTTTCTCTTGGAATTACCTGGCAAAGTGACTGTCACCTATTGTGTAGCAATTCTTTTAAAAAACTCCCCGTATAACTGGCTTCAACTTTAGACACATCTTCCGGTGTGCCTTCGGCAACGATGTGGCCGCCCTTGTCACCGCCTTCGGGACCTAAGTCAATGATCCAGTCGGCGGTGCGGATCACATCCAGATTGTGCTCGATGATGATGACGGTGTTCCCCGCATCTACTAGGCGATGAAGCACATCCAGCAGGCGCTGGATGTCGGCAAAGTGCAATCCCGTAGTAGGCTCATCCAGGATGTAGACCGTACGCCCTGTGGCGACGCGGCTCAATTCTTTGGCCAGCTTGACGCGCTGGGCTTCGCCTCCGCTCAGAGTCAGGGCACTCTGGCCCAGCTTAACATAATTCAGGCCGACGTCGTGCAGGGTTTGCAGGATGCGCCTGATCTTGGGATGGTTCTCGAAGAAGTTCAGGGCTTGTTGCACGTCCATATCCAAAACTTCGGCGATGTTCTTGTCTTTATACGTTACGGCCAGGGTCTGCCTGTTGAACCTGCTTCCATCGCACGTCACACAGCGCACCCACACATCAGCCAGGAAGTGCATTTCGACTTTCTTGAATCCATACCCCTTGCAATCTTCGCAGCGCCCGCCTTTGACGTTGAAACTAAAGCGTCCCGGTTTAAATCCCAGGGCTTTGGCGTCTGGGATTTCAGCAAAAACTTTGCGGATTTCACTCAGCACACCCACATACGTGCCTGGGTTGGAACGCGGGTTTCGTCCAATGGGATCTTGGGTGATATTGATAATCTTGTCTAGTTGGTCGAGACCCTCGATGCCTTCGTGGGGTCCTGGTGTGGACATCTGAGCATTGTGCAGGTCCCGCGCCAGAGCTGGATACAAGGTCTGGGCAATGAGACTGCTCTTACCCGAGCCGCTGACTCCCGTTATGCAGACCAGCGTCCCCAGCGGGAAGTTCACATCGATATCCTTCAAGTTGTGCAACCCAGCCCCTCGCAGAGTCATCACCCCTGAGCGTGTCCGACGCTCCCTGCCATTGGGCGGAGACACCCTCAAATCGCCACAAAGGTATTTGCCTGTGATCGACTCGGGGTCCAAGATGATTTCATCTGGAGTCCCCGCGGCAACCACTTCGCCACCCATCATTCCTGGACCAGGGCCCAGGTCGATGATCCAATCAGCGGAACGCATGGTGGCTTCATCGTGCTCGACCACCAGGACGGTGTTGCCAATATCGCGTAGGTGGATGAGCGTATCGAGCAAAGCGCGGTGATCGCGGGCGTGCAAACCGATGGATGGCTCGTCGAGGATGTACATCACGCCTACTAAGCCACTGCCGATCTGGCTGGCCAGACGGATGCGCTGGCCCTCGCCGCCGGAGAGGGTCGGTGCGGAGCGATTTAGAGTCAGGTAATGCAAGCCGACATTTTTGAGGAAGCCTAAGCGTTCAAGGATCTCTTTAATGAGTTCCTCACCGATTTGTATTTTTTCATCAGGCAGCGTGCGCATCAGGCTTCCAACCCAGTCGTGCAAGGCCTCGATGCTCCAGGAAGTCAGCTTGGGGAGGCGTCTATCATCTATAGTGACGAAGCGAGCTTCGGGATTTAGCCGTTCGCCTTCGCAGCGCGGACAGGGAAGCCGGCTCATAAAGGACATGTAGTGCCTGCGGGTATACTCCGATTTGGTCTGGCGGAAAAGACGGTTGATATGAAAAATATTGCCTTGGAATGGGCGGAAACTCTGGCCGCTCCAGGAGCCGTCTTCGGATTGGTATTCGAACTGAAATTTCATCTCACCAGAGCCATACAATATGACATGACGGAATTCTTCGGGCAGCTCGGTCCAAGGGGATTCCAAATCTGCACCATAGTGTTCGGCCATTACGCCTAAATACCTGGCGCGCCACTTGCTCTTCTGTCTGCGGACTTCACCATACCAGCGCGAAGCGCCATCAAGGAGAGAGAGATGGGGTTTGTGGATGATCAAATCCGGGTCAACCTGAAGCTGAACGCCCAGGCCGTTGCACTCGTCGCACATTCCCAATGGAGAATTGAAACTAAAGAGATGAGGTTCCAGCTTTGGGAAACTGATATCGCACTCGGGGCAAGCGTTGTGCTCGCTGAGGACGATCTCCTCGTCGCCCAGATCGACAATTAGGATGCCATCCCCAGCTTGTAGGGTGGTTTCAATGGAGTCGATCAGGCGGGTGGGGAAGTCATCCCTCATCCCCGGCCCTTCTCCCAGTGGGAGAAGGGAGTCTGATTCCCCTCTCCCTGAGGGAGAGGGGGTAGGGGTGAGGGAGTCGGGTACGATCAACCGATCGATAACAAATTCGATATTATGCTTCTTGTTCTTGTCTATTTCAGGGATGCTATCGCTCAAATCAACCAACTTGCCATCGACTCGTGCGCGAGTATATCCGTCTTTGAGAGCCCTTTTGAAAGTGTTCACAAAAGCCCCTTTGCGCTTGCGGGCAATGGGTGCCAACAGTTGGAAGCGCGTCTTCACAGGGAGCTTGGCCAATTGGTTGGCGATCTGCTGGGTGCTTTGGGGATGCACAGCCCGTCCGCATTGCGGGCAGTGGGGGGTGCCCAGGCGCGCATAGAGTACACGTAAATAGTCGAGGATTTCGGTAACTGTGCCTACCGTGGAGCGCGGGTTGCGGCTGATGGTCTTTTGCTCGATGGCAATGGCTGGACTGAGACCGGTGATCTGGTCGACCCGAGGCTTCTCCATTTGATCCATGAACTGGCGCGCGAAAGATGAGAGACTTTCGACGTAGCGCCTTTGCCCCTCGGCGTAGATGGTGTCGAAGGCCAGAGAAGACTTGCCACTGCCGCTGACCCCGGTGATCACAACTAGTTTATGACGCGGGATGTGCACATCGATGTGTTTGAGATTGTGCTGACGCGCGCCGCGCACGATGATGTCACCTAAACCAGGCAAGTTGGACAGTTGCAGGTTGGTAGGTTGCATGTTTGCGGGATGATCAGGAGGAAGATCATCTACAGTTTGGGAGAAACGTGAAACGTGCAACGTTGAACGTTCAACACTTGTGAGTTCAGCTAATCTGTCAATTCCTGATGGTTTCAACTCATCAACGCTTGCAAGTTCTAAATCATCGATAATCCCTAATTGGCGCAATTTGGCGTATATGCGTTTCGTGCGAGGCATCTCATCGAATAAGGTGCGCAGGGCTTCGAAATTCGCCTGTGGGTCGATGGTCAGTTTGGCGATTCTATCGAGTTGGGTTTTATCATCGACGGTCATCTCGCTTTCCGGTTTGCCATGCAAGTCATCCCAGTAATCGAAGAGACCTAGTTCCAAACGGTTAAGCGCCTGGAAGTCGTGCAGCAAATTACCACGGATACAAGGGAATCCTTTCCAGCGTCCGGAATAGCGGAAGATCTCAGGACGGACATTGCCTTCTCTGGACAGCTTCCAGGCTGAGCCTGCGACGTAGAAATCCACATCAGGGCGAAGATCGTGCAGGTTACAGCCGTCTTTGATTGGGGTTGTCCCCAGAGGCAATCCACCCACATCGGAATCCGCCAGCACCCAGCGGCCCTGGTCGGCGTTCCAGTATTCGGTAATCCAGTGATCGCCCTTGAAGATGCTCTCCGCGCCTAAATAGTCGGCAAATCCCACCCGCATGCGCGCCGGAATACCCTTATGCCTCAGAAGCGAGGTGAAGAATACGGCAAAATCCCGGCACATGCCCACCTGACGCTCCTTGGGTTCGCGTTTGACGATCAGCGGGTCGGGGGAGAGTTCTGCAATGCGAGCTAAGCGCTGCTGTATGGTGCGCAGACGCTGCTCGCCGCGGCTCTCGCGGGTTAGCGTAACGCCAAATTGTTCAGCAGAAAGGCGATGCAGAAGTTGCCCCTGGATGACATCAATCAACTCATGGATGCCATCGGGAAGATCTCTATAGAGGTCAACGAATTCACCTGGATCGGTAATGGGGGAGTGATTGAGATAGTATTTTAGATTTTCTTTCATAATGGGGGGAATCGTGATAATTCGTACATACGTTCTAATATTGTATCATGAAGACAGAGTAGGAATAAAATAAATACCTTAAAAGATTCGCTCCACCGTCAAAAAAGTCAGGCGATGAAATATAGCCTGACTTTTTGAAGGAGATAAAGGATTTTTCGTATTGATGTTATGCATCTTAATAATGAATCTCCCTGGAAATAAGGTGTGTGGGCTTTGTCTCCCTACCCAATTTCCAGGGAAACCTTGATTCGTTTTCGTAAAACTAGTTATGTAGATTTTTCAGCCAGATCGGAATTTTTCTCGGACACTTTCTTCATCTCATCGTGATCCGGCAGAAGGGTCTCGACATTGCGAATGGCTGGGATGAACCAGGCGATCAGAATGATGCCAACATAGGCCAGCCCTGCGAATACAAATTGTAAAGCAATCCCCGAACCCGGGCTGTTGCCCACCATCCAGCCAAATGTATGACCCAAAGCCGTAGATGCGTTCATGGCTGGTTCGGTGATATTATCTGCCAACGCACCGCCGACCACGGGCATGATCGGGTCGACAAGCCAGGCGATCAATCGTCGGGCGGAGAATACGCGTCCCTGGACATCCGGTGCAACTTTTGATTGCCAGATGGCGTTGCTAGCGCTCTGGCTGAGCGGGAAGCTCATCGAAGCGATGATGGCAAATGGAATCCAAAAATACAGGCTGCGCCCCAATCCAAATAGGAATAGGCCGAACACGGCAAATATCGCCCAACCGATGAGCATGCCACGGATACGTTTCTTGAATCCGCCCCAGGCGCTGACGATCAATCCCCCGACCACGCCCCCGATAGCGAAAGCGGATTGCACGGCGCCAAGCGTGGCGCTGTTATTGTCGGAGCGCAGCAATATCATGGGCGCCAGTAGTGACCAACCTCCAAAGCCATGCACCAGGTTCAGGAACATGATCACGATCAGAAGGCTAAGCAGACTGCGCCGCGCGAAGATGTACTTGAAGCCGTAAGCCGCCTCGCTGAGCAAGCTCCCCTTTCCTTCTTGGCCCTCTTCGGTGAGTTCCGGTTTCGGGATGTGAACGATCAGCAGCGCCGCAATGGCGATAAAGAACGTCACCACATCGAGTATGAGGATACCCGTCAACCCGATAAGCGGTAGCAAGGCACCCGCCAGCATGGGTGCAAAGACCGCAGGCCCAGAGTCGACCAGCATCATCATCCCGTTAGCGCGATCGTATTGCTCTTTGGGGACCATGGTGGTGATCGCGGCCATATAAGCTGGCCATTGGAAGGTTGCGCTGAGTCCGTAAGTGATGGCAGTAATATACAGGTGCCAAATTTGAAGTTGGTCGGTGGCGTTCAAAATCAATATTGCCCCAGTGGCCAGGACTGCCCCAAAGTCACTGACCATCATCATCAATTTGCGATTGTACCGATCAACCAATGCCCCAGCGATGGGTGATACCAGCAAGAAGGGCACTAAAAAGGAAGTCGAGACCAAACCCAGTACTGTGGCGCTGCCTGTTTTCTCGAAGGCCCAAATAGTCAGGGCAAAATTGCTCATGTTGGAGGCCAGTACTGAGATCAATTGCCCCAACCAGACGGTGGTGAAGCCGAACATGCCGCTTGGTTTCTTTGTCATGGTATTCTGTCCTCCAAATTTTTGATATCCATATAGAATACTTGTTCGAAGAATTAAGGTTCAATGATCACGTTGACTGATTATAATGAATGTAAGGAATGGAGGCACGCCATGCTTGAAAACAAATTTAACTTTGATGAGATTCATAACCGTATCAATACGAATTCGATCAAGTGGGATTACGCCTACGAAAATGATTCGTTGATCAAAAGGAACGTTGAGGGTGATCCTTTTTCCGAAGGGGAACTGCTCCCTATGTGGATTGCCGATATGGACTTCCAGACGGCACCAGCGATTCTTGAAGCAATCCAGCAACGCGTTGATCATGGCATCTTCGGCTACACACTGCCCGACAAATCCTATTACGACGCCATAATCCATTGGATGGACGGACGTCAGGGCTGGAAAATTGACCGAGACTGGATCCTGACCACGCCCTCAGTGCTCTTCTCTATCAGTGTGGCCATGCAAACTTTCACCGAACCCGGCGACAAGGTCATCGTGCAGACGCCTGTATTCAAGCCGTTTTACACCACCATCGAGAATAACCAACGTGAGTTGTATCGTAACCCTCTAATTTATGAAGATGGTTGCTACTTCATAGATTTTGCTGATCTTGAAGCCAAAGCCGCTGACCCGCGCGCCAAAATGATCATCCTGTGCAGTCCGCACAACCCTGTGGGACGAGTGTGGAGCCGAGACGAGCTGTACCGCTTTGGTGAGATCTGTTGGGCGCACGATATCTTGATCGTCTCTGACGAAATCCATAGCAACCTGATTTACCCCTGGGCTGATTTCTTTCCTTTTGGGGTAGTGGGCAACGAATTTCAAGATCGCCTGATCCTTGTCAACAGCCCAACGAAAACTTTCAATACGCCAGGGATCAAAACATCCAATGCTTTCATTCCAGATCCCGAGTTGCGCGCTCAATTTTCACAAACTTTGGGGAAACTCAACGAACATTTTGGAGCGAGTACAATCGGTTCGCTCGTTTTGCAAACAGCATATGAAGAAGGCGGAGATTGGCTGGATCAATTGATGAATTACCTGGAAGCCAATTATGTTTTCACCCAAGAATATTTTGACGCGTATTTAACCCCATTGCACATCGTGCGCCCGGAAGCGCTGTATTTGATTTGGGTTGATTGTCGTGCATTGGGTTTGAGTGGAGACGAACTCCACCGATTGTTTTACCAGGATGCCAAAGTTTACATCGAAGAGGGAAGTAAATATGGGCCCGAGGGAGAGGGCTTTGTGCGCCTCAACATCGCCTGCCCGCGCACATTATTGGAGGGAGCCCTAATTAGGATTCGCCGCGCTTTGAGAAGCTTATAGATTTATTTTTTTGGACGCGGATTCACGCAGATGTTCGCGGATTAATCTAATTTTTAAATCAGCGTAAATCGGCGTTTATCTGCGTCCAAGTTCTTTTCATTGTTTAGCCAACCACTTCTCACTGGCTTCGATGTGCTCGTTATAATGCCAATGGGTATTGGCTGAGATCAGCACCTGGTAAGTCAAATTCCCCGCCCAATCAAAGGGCAGATTTTCAGGCAAGACGCTCTCATCAAGACCTTCGATTTGGGCGACGAATTCCCCATGGGATTTGTGAAAATCTTCAACGATGTTTGCCAAGGCTCTGTCTTTGTTTTTCTCGTAGACATCGGCATTGAAGTCGTTGGCGAAATTTTCACTTTCGATGACTTCGAATTTAATGGGTTCCCCGGTCGTCGCTGCGTTGATACGATCCATCGCCAACATCTCCCAGGCGGTGATATGAGCCATGATGTCCTTGTAGCTCCAACCGTTGTTCATAGCGCCTGTGTCCAGCAACTGGTCTTCACTCAACCCGGCGATGATTTCGTTGAGATCAGCCCAGCTCTGGTTGATGACCGCGAGTAATTCAGCTTTTGTCGGTTGTTCGCTCATAGAAATTCCTTTTTGGACACGGATAAACACGGATTATCCGGATTTTTTTTGCGATCCGTGTTCATCCGTGATATCCGTGTACAAATCTAACTCACCAATTCTTCAAACTTATCCACATAGCTGGCCAGCACAGCGAAGGCCTTCTCGACAGGTTCTGGCGAGGTCATATCTACCCCAGCAGCTTTTAGAGCGTCCAAAGGATAGAGCGCGTTGCCGGCTTTCAAAAAGTCGATATATTTTTCTGCGGCACCATCTACTCCAGCTAAGACATTATCTGCCAGGGCGTTGGCGCCTGAGATCCCCGTGGCGTACTGGTACACATAGAAATCCATGTACATGTGGCCGAACTGTGCCCAGGTAATGCCAATGCGGTCATGATCGATTTCGACCTCGTCCGCATAGCCCTCTTTGAAGAATTCAGCGGTCAGGTCGATCATGCTCTTGGCGCTGACTGGCTCACCCTTCTCGACCCGTTGATGCATCTCCAGTTCCCAGCGCGCCAGGGTGGGCATAATGAAGAAATAGCGGTGATAGTTGGACATGGCTTCTTCAACCAGGGCTAACTGCAGGGTCGCGTCGTCCAAGGTGTTAAACAGGTAATCACGCGTCATGGCCTGGTTGAAGTTGGATGCCACTTCGGCGACAAACAACGAGTATTGCGAGTAGATGAATGGCTGCGTTTCGCGAGTGTAATAGGAGTGCATCGAATGTCCCAGCTCGTGCGCTAGGGTGCTCAGGCTGAAGATATCATCGGAGTAGCTCATCATGATGAAGGGCTGTGTTCCATACGAACCCCACGAGAAAGCGCCCTGACGTTTGCCTTTGTTGATCGCCCGGTCGACCCAGCGGCGAGTCGTACAGCCTTCACGCATTATCTCGACATATTCATCCCCCAGGGGCTTCATGCCCTCGCAGATCCACTCAACTGCCTGATCATATGGCACTGGGGGAGTCTCCTGCATGACGGGAGCCTTGATATCGTACACATGGAAATTTTCATACCCCAATGCTTCTTTGCGGATACGCCAATAGCGGTGCCAGGTGGGAAGGTTTTTCTTAAAAACATCGATCAGGTTGTGAAAGACTTCCTCAGGAATGTCGTTGGGTTTCAATGAAGCCTGCAACGACGAATCGTAATTACGAGCCTGCATATTGAAGACATCCCGCTGAATGACCTGCGTCTGGATGCTGGCCAGGGTGTTCTTGAAATCTAAATAGGAATCGGCGTAGTTCTCCCAGGCGGTGCGACGGACTTCTCGATCGGCATGAGTGATCAAGGAGCCAATGCTGCTCTGGCCGACTTCCATCTCTTCACCTTCGGAGTTGACCGCAGGCTTGAACTTCAGATCCGCGTTGGTCAACGAGGAGTAAGCTGCCAGAACCATCCTCGGAGGCAGGGGATCGCCTACCATGGCAATCACCTCTTCAACCTCAGGAGAGCGCACGTGATCCCTGCGTTTCTTTAGCTGGTCAAAATAGTGGGAGAAAACGGCCAATTGCGATTCCTCTTCGACCCATTTTTCCAGCACATCGAAACCAATGGCCATGATTTCAGGTTCCACAAAGGCAGTCGCAGTTCGAACTTTGGCAACCAATCCACGCGCCTGACCAAAGCGGGCCGCGGCATCCTGATCGCTAACGTCAACGGATGCAGCCAAGCCGGCATAAACGTAGACCTGCATCCCGGGGACAAAGATCTTCTCCGAAACTAGCAGTCCTTCCAGCAATGTCTGCGGATTCTTGTTCAATTTACCCTGGTATTTCTCGATTTCTGGTAGGAGCGCAAGTACATTCTGAAAATTCTCTTGCCAAATCTCAAGGGTTGCGAATATGCTTTCTAGGTTCCAAGTTTCCTCAATGGGGACTTCGCCGCGAGTGGGTAACGATTTTTGTGACATGGGTAACGATTCTCCTGTTGTTGTGTTTTGAATAACGGATGGAATATGATTCCTATGATAATATAGTCGAGCGTCAACTTCGGGAATCATACCATGGTAATCATTTGATCCCACGTCTTATTCGTCTTGAAAGGATGGTCTTATGTTATCCAAATTGAAAACCATGAACCGTGAGCATTTAGCCTGGTATCTGTACGATTTTGGAAATTCGGCGTACGCTGCGGTGGTCTTATTAGCAATTTATTCTGCATATTTCAAGGGGGAAGTGGTTGGCGGCGCCGAAGGTTCTCGATTGTGGGGTATCTCTGTCGGCATCGCCATGTTGGTCGTAGCCGTCATTGCCCCAATCCTGGGATCTGTGGCCGATTTTTCTGGTTCGAAGAAGAAATTCTTGCTGGGATTTTCTGTAGTTACCTGGGTCTTTACATCCTTGCTTTTCTTTGTACAGAAAGGCGATATCTTTTTGGGAATGACATTCTTCATTCTGGCGGAGATCGGATATCGCGGTGGCCAGGTATTTTATAATTCGCTGCTCCCAGAGATTGCTGAACCCGAGGAGTTGGGTCGTGTTTCCGGTAATGGATGGGCGATCGGGTCGTTGGGGGGGATCCTGTGCCTTTTGATTATCCTGCCTCCAATTGTTCTGGTTGGCGGAACCCTGATTGTTCGATTGGCGCTGGTGTTTACGGCGATCTTCTTCGCCGTTTCTGCAATACCTGTTTTTCGCTGGATCACAGAACGCGCTAAGGAGCAGACACTGCCCGAAGGAGAGAACTACATCTCGATTGCCTTTAAGCGCATTGGCAAGACTTTGAAGTCTATCCGCCATTTTAGAGAATTTATTAAATTCATTGTTGCCTTCCTGATCTACAACGATGGCATATTGATGGCGATGGATTTTGCCGCTATTATCGGCGCAGTTCTATTTGGAATGAACCAGCAGCAGTTGATTATTTTCATGATCGTCGTACAGGTGACCAGTGTTGCTGGGGCTTATCTCTTTGCCGTTATCGGCGATAAATTTGGTTACAAGAGGTCACTTATCCTCTCGGTTGTGATGATGATCGGAGTGGTTGTTGCCATGCTCTTTACGCGCACCCTCAATGGCTACTTTGTCATTGGCGCTTTCGCTGGCTTTGCCCTCACAGGCGTTCAATCTCTGAGCCGCACCATGGTGGGCTTATTTGCACCTGAGGGGCGCAGCGGTGAATTCTTCGGCTTTTTCGCTATTGCGGGTCGAACTTCGTCATTTATAGGCCCCACCGTTTACGGCATAATTGCTGCTGAGGCGGCCATCTGGTACGCAGCCAATCGTGGCATGGACCTGCTCTCTGCAGAGATCGCTGGTCAACGTGCGGCCATTGTTTCGATTATCTTCTTCTTGCTGGCTGGCTTAATAATCTTGTTTACTGTCAATGAGGCTAAAGCTCGCCAGGCGGCAGCCGAATCTCCAATTGCTGCTGGGGACTAGAATGAATGCACCTTGTCATTGCGAGCGAAGCGAAGCAATCTGAATCTCTGGAATGCAAAGATTTAGATTGCTTCGCCCTCGACATCCTTCGACAGGCTCGGGGTTCAGCTCAGGGCTCGCAATGACAAAATCAAAGTGGGAAAATATGACTGTTTACAACTACCCCCGCCGACAGGCGATCCGATGGGTTATGCATCAACTGGCCAGACCAGCTCTGGCGTTATTCGCTCAGGTGGAAGTACTCGGTGAAGAGAATCTGCCTAGAGAGGGACCTCTCATCGTTGTGGGTAACCACTTTTGCTTCCTCGACCCGGTCGCTTTCGTTCGCTTCTCCCCCTGGCCCATCGATTTTATCGGCGCGGCCTTTCCCCCTTTCGCTCCCCCGTGGACAAAAATGATCACCGCTATGTGGGGGTTCTACAAACTCTACCGCGGCACTGGCTCTACGGAAGCGTTGCGAGCCGCCGAAGCCCTACTTGCTCAGAACGGTATCTTGGGCATTTTCCCTGAAGGAGGCAGTTGGGCTACTGTACTGCGCCCCGCTCGACCGGGAACAGCTTATCTGGCAGCACGGAGTGGGGCTAGCTTGTTACCGGTTGGATTGTATGGTTTCAATGACGTTTTTCCTCCAAGGCTGAGGCATCGCGCCCGACCAGTGATCAAGATTGGAGAGACTTTTGGACCCTTCAGTGTTACTGGTCGCGGACGGAAGCGGCGTGAACAACTTGACGAGATCGGGCACACCATCATGCGCAAGATAGCTGAGCTATTGCCCGAAGAATTACGAGGAAGTTATTCAGAAGATCCTACATTGCGAGAAGCTGCAATAGAATTCGAAGCTTTTCCCTGGGATGAGAACCCTGAAGGTAAGGTTGATAGTGGTGGGGTGATTAATTAATATTCTGCTCACTCTAATGTGTTTGCC
>CAYTKR010000088.1:0-21389 GCA_964438295.1 uncultured Anaerolineales bacterium | reverse complement strand
AGCAAAAAGAGCTCCGTGGGAACACGTTCCCACGGAGCTCTTTTTGCTTCGATGGATTATTCAACGTCTGTTTGGTTCGGGTTTCCCCCAGAAACTTCATTTGCAATTAACTTGCGTAACTCTTGGAACGCTTCAGGTTCTGAACCCGTGGCTAGCTGTTCAGCGATGTGATCTTGATCGCGCATTGCTTGCCAAATCTCCTCTCGATATATTCTGACGTCTTTAGGGGCAGAAATACCTAATTTGACTTTGTCGCCATCGCAGGCAAATACTGTGATGACTATATCATCATTGATGACGATACTTTCGTCGAGTTTGCGTGAGAGGATAAGCATATGATTAACTACTCAGCAAGTCAAATAAATTCAAAGTCGCCAGGGTCCGATTTCCGACCTCAAGTGCTGCCTGGTAGATGGTTTCCTGCTGACGCAGTTCCGAGATCACTTCGACCAGGTTAGCGTTTTCTTTGTTGGAAAGCCATCCCTGGATCGACAATTCAGTTTGCTCCAGGTTGGTGGTGATTGTTTGCACCTGTCGCTGGCGGGCGCCATTGAAGGAGCGCTGCTCTTTGATGGTATCTAATGCAGTGTTCAAATTGTCGATGGCTGTTTGCAGTGCGGGCACATCGTCGGCACTGAGAGCGTCTCTGGCAGCGATCATGGCTGTGTACAGAGCGGAGAATGTTGTGTCACCGTTTATATTTACTGTAATACTCTGATCCCCACCGAGATCACGCTGTATGACGCCATTATCACCGCCATAGGTGACTGTATCCGGACTGCCAGCTACGAATGTGAATGGCTGTGTCGTAGTTTTATACCCTGAGAAGATGTAATCCCCTTGATGCTTTGTATTGCCAATTTCGATAGCACTTGTCAGGAAACCATCGATTTGTTCAGCCAGGGCAGGCCGTGCAGTACTCTGCGAATCAGATACTCCAGCCAAAGCAGTATTAATCGTGTTTGTGGCTAGATCTACGATTTGTGCGAACGCCACCTCCGTGGCTGACATCCTAATATCTGCAGTTTGGGATGCCTCTAAATAGGATTGGGTGGTTTTCAAACCGGTGCGCAAACTTAGCGCTGCATGGGCAGCTTTAGGATCATCAGAAGCCTTGGCAAATTGCTTTCCAGAGGTTGCCTTGCCTTGAAGCTTGCCAAGATTTTCTAGATTATCGCTCATCGAACGAATTGCATTTTCTACCATCATACGATGTGTTACGCGCATATTAAATTCTCCTACCGTCCTACAATGCCCATGCCATTGATTATACGGTCCAACATTTCATCCAGAACGGTGACAAGCCTAGCCGAAGCCTGATAAGCTCGTTGCGATTTGATCAAGTTAGCTGCCTCTTCGTCCAATGAGACACCAGAGACAGACTCTCTCTGGTATGTGAGAGAGTTCAGAACTAATTGACGGTTTTCAGTCTTCGAAGCGGCATCGGTAATTTTCAACCCCAGGCTGGCGACTTGGTCAGTATAGTATTGGTTCAAAGTTTGCGAGTCACTATTGATGATCAAGTCTTGTTGCAAGGCAGCAATTTGACTGGCAATAGAGCCATCTCCTGGGGTGTCGGCGGCCGCGGCTGTGGCAATACTCTCTAGATCGTCGATATCACTACTCAACCCAATAGAGAGTGCATCGGTGCCGGAAAAGAAATCCAGTGTGGTGTCGTTGTTGATACCATAACCGGTTTGATGAATGGCATTTACCTCTGAAACCAGCGTCGATGCAAATTCATCCAGCGCAGTCATTATGTTGGGTATTTCTGTATCTCGAATGGCAAGCAAGCCGACTAGTTCGCCATTCGGCGGTGTAAAGCTCTTGCCATCGGCCCATGTGATAGCAGTCAAATTGTCGTTGCTTGGGTCAGCTGCGGTTTCTAATGTAAAGGTATTCTTTCCTACCACCAAGGCATGCCCACCAATTGAAACCAGCACTTCACCGTTCTCTTGCAGGTTTGAGGATGCTCCAGTTAATTCCGACAGTCTGTCTAACAGGCGGTCGCGTTCATCTAACAGGTCATTGGGTTGGTCATCGATGCTCAAAACATGGGAGATCTCTGCATTGAGGCCCGCGATTTGTTCTGCAATGATATTGATTTCGTCTACATTCTGGCTAATGAGCTCATCTTGATCCTTCCTGATATCAATAAGCGCTTCTGCCCGGCGGTTCAGTCCGTTGGTGAGCATTTCGGCACGAATGCGTAGGTCTTGGCGTGCAGCCAAATTGCCGGGATCATTGCTCAGGGTCTGCCACCCAGCCCAAAAAGCGTCCAGATGAGCCAGAATGCCTTCAGGGCCTGTTTCGGCTAGGGTTCCCTCTATTTGTTGGAGCACTCCGTGAAAACTCTCCCATTGATGGGAAGAGGCAAGCTCTTGCCGGAATCGATTATCGAAGTATTCCAGGTTGAAGCGGCGCACACTCTCAGCGACAACTCCCGTACCTATCTGCCCAGCTTGAACGGCCTGGTAAATACCCGGAGGGTGATAGGGATGGGACGCGCCTAACTGCACTTCCTGTCGCCGGTACCCAGGTGTGTTGGCATTGGCGACATTATGCTCGATCACCTGCACAGAATGCTGGTGTGCAAGCATCGATTGTAGCGCAATGTTGATCCCGGAAAATAGCGAGGGCATGTTTAGGCCTTTTGATCGTAGTCCCAGACAACAGTCTGCTCAGGAACAGGATGCGTTCCAGGAGGTTGATAGTTGGAGGGCACTTGTATCAAGCTCAAGAGGAAGTTCTGGACTGCATCGACACGCTCCAATGCAGTAGCAGCCAGGGCTTGGTTTCCATCGTTATATTGCCGCACTTGTCCGACGACTGTCGAAATGCCATCGCACAAGCGCCCTAGCCGTCCTGCGGTTGCTGAGTCCAATTGAGGTAATAAATCGAACACAGTTGGTATTTCCAGGTTTGCGCCATATGCCCTATTTAATTCCTGCACCATCATACGGCGCTCGTCCTCAATTTGACCCAATTGGTCAAGCAAAACCTCTTTTTCTTCAACCAGATTATTTAGTTTAGGGACATCGCCTTCTGTCAGCGCAGAACGCTCACCAGAAACCACGTTCTTTAAAGATTGGCATGTTCGAAATTCGTTGACGAGCACTGCTTCCAGTAAAGCAAGTTGTTTTTGGATTGCTTGTTCTTTGGTCATAATCTACCGAATCACTTGGATCTATAACAATTTAGGACATTTAGTCCTGAGTAGCATACTAAAAACGCTTGAGGAGTTTTTTCGCTAATTCCTCAATAGGGACTTCGTACGTGCCGTCTAAAATCTTTTGGCGAGTGCTATCTACGATCTCCGTGCGTACATCGGGTGTTTCTTGAAGAGCTTGATGAGTTTTTGCCAATATTCTTGCCATATTCGATACTGCGGCTTCATCTTTGTTATTTATTTTTGCTGCATATTTCCCTTTGCGCCCGGCAACAGTATTTTTGTCGATTGGTTTCGCCGAATCGGTTCGTGAATTTTGGGCGGGGTTTAATTCAGTATTGTTGATTTTCATGATCTTGCCTCTTTCGAATGTCGAAACACATCGTGAGTTGATACATTAACGCTATATTGTTATCGACATTTATCCGAAAAACTTTAGACCTTTCGCATATGAATTGCTTGAGAGAGCATTTGGTCGGTTTGTTGGAATGAACGTAATGTCATTTCGAAGCCGCGCTGTAACAATACCATCTGGCTCATCTCTTCACCGATATCCACATTTGATTCTTCGATTGCACTACCCAGGATCTGACCGTAGCCTTCATCGAGCGCAGCCCCAGCTTGCGCCTCGCCCGAGGCTTCAGTTTCGATCCACAGGTTGCTGCCATACACCAGCAAGCCCGTTGGGTTGGAGAAGCGTGATAAGGGAATGCTCCCAGCCTCGGACCAAAGATCGCCTTGTAATACCATCACAACTCCGTCGGGATTGATGTGGATTTCATTGGCGTCTTCGGGGATTTCTCCATCCCAAACCAGGGGATATCCATCCGCATTGACCAGTTGTCGGTTAGCATCCAGGAAAAAATGGCCATCACGGGTATACGCAGTGCGGTCACCTGAAAGCTGGAGAGCGAAAAAACCTTCTCCCTGAATGGCTAGATCCAGGGGGTTTTCCGTCTTTCGCAGGCTGCCTTGTCCCATCAGGTTCTGCGTGTTACTCATTTGCATTCCTTCTAAAATTTGCTCATTGAGCATTTCTTGGAAATTGCCACGGCTGGCTTTGTAACCCGCTGTACCGATATTTGAAAGGTTGTTGCTGACGATATCCAGATTATCCAGATAGGTCATCAAACCATTGCGGGAAACTGAAAGGATTTGGGTAAAGGAAGCGGACATGGATAACCTCCTAGAACCTGCCAAGGGTTGCAATTGTCTTTGCGAGAAGCTCGTCTTGATTCTGAACCATCTGTTGAGCAGCTTCGTAGGCCCTGGCAACGATTGACATTTGAGTCATCAAGTCAGACGCATTTGCGTTTGACATTTCTAAATAGCCTTGTTGAATAGTACCAACCTCTTCACCTGAGGCTCCACCCGTGGCTTCGAATAAATTTGGCATATCGTGAACCAATTCTTCTTCCGGGTTCTCGAATGCGTATATGCCGATTTTTCCAACATTTTCCTCATCGACTGTGATCGTGCCGTTTTTGTCGATATTGACGACGCCATCGGGGATTTGAATAGGCTGCCCACCATCACTGAGAACCTGATAGCCATCGATTGTGACCAATTGACCTTCGACATCTCGGTTGAAGCGCCCATCTCTGGTGTAGCGCTCACCATTGGGGGTTTGCACGCTAAAGAAACCCGGTCCTTCAATAGCTAGATCGAATGGTTGGTTCGTTGGTCGGAGTGCCCCCTGAGCGAAATCTGTGATTTCTGGAGAATTCGTAACTCCCAAGCCTAGTTCGCCAATTTCAGACAGCCCTGTAAAGTACGCAAATTCTTCGGAAGGTTGGACCACCGCTGTCTCGATGAAATCATCCATCGACATCAGCGTCTGTTTGAACCCTGGGGTATTGAGGTTGGCGATATTGTGCGAGAGCACATTTTGTCGGTTCAGACCGGCCAACATTGCAGACGCAGCCGCATATAACCCTTTTATCATTTCGATTGCCTCCTGCCGAGATTGATTACTAACTGCACTTCTTCCCGGCTCATCCCCATTTGACGAGCGATTTCGATCTCAGCCATACCACCAGATGCCATGGCGGTGATAATTTGATTGCGATCCAGCGAGGATGAAGTTTCCTGTGCCGGTGTAACGGCCTCTTTTTTGATAGCTAACAATTTCTGGAAGTCCGATTGACCGACCACTGTCGAACCTGGGGTGACTTGTGTTGTCTGTCTTGATTCAGTAATCAACTCTCGGAGTTTGTTTTCTACAGGAGCAACTTTCCCAGCCTGTGCCTGATCACCTTTGGCTAATGCTGTCTGACGGGCTAGAGCCACCAGATTGAGTGTATTTGAAAGCATATCTGAAGAGATTCTAGACATGAGTTGCTACCTCCATCGACTCTGATTTCTGCGCATTCATAGTACTGATGATGGTTTTCAGATTCAAGATTGCCTTGGCGTGTAGTTGACAAACCCGCGACTCAGTCACCCCCAGTACCGAACCTATTTCTTTGAGCGTGAATTCATCGTAATAATAAAGCGATAATACCAGTCGCTCACGCTCGCCGATTTGGAGAAGCGCTTGCTCTAATTGACTTTTTAAATCCAGCTCTTCGTACGATGCTGCCGGGTTAGGACTTTGCTCATCGGGTAGTACTTCATGAATGGAGACGTTGTCTTCCTGGTCGAATAAGGTGAATGAATCTAATGAAATGAATACATGACTTGCGTCGACAAGCGCCTGGCGAGCTTTGTCTATCGGAATTTCCAAATATTCTGCAATCTCTTCATCGGTGGGTGAGCGATGAAGGTTCTTCCATAAATCCTGGGTTGCTTGCTGGACGAGCTTGGCACGCTGCCGGGCTGTTCGAGGTAGCCAATCCTGTCCTCGCATGAAATCCAAGATCTTGCCGCGAACTTTCGGGATTGCGTACGTACTAAATTGCGTTTTGAAAGATGGGTCGTAACGATCGACAGCATCGATCAATCCAAGTACGCCTTGATTGACCAGATCGACATAATCGATATGTCCATTTGTGGTGACACCCAGTCGCCCAATGGCATAATGAACCAAGGGAAGAAATCTCAAAATTATGGTTTCACGCAGCTGTGAGTCCTTGGTCTCAAAAAACTGGTCCAACAGTTTTTTGTCTTCTTGAGTGGGATGGATTTGCGAATTATTCGTCATAAAGATCATTCAACTGCTGTTTCTGGATCCTCACCGGATACGTTCTCAGGATTATTGGCTGGTTTCTGAATATTTCGAGCTATATCTATGGCGTTGTTGCAGACCACCGAATTTACTGCCCAAAGGAAAATGCCGAGCGTTAGCACAGCCGTACCACTTCGCAACCCAATGTTCAAAAGGTCTGCACCACGATACCAGGATAGCCCTGCGATAACAGTTCCTGTAAGGATGATCAGAATCTTGGATATCGTGAACGAAAACTCCAAAAGGAAAGGAATAGGTTGCTGCCCTTCGACCGTGGTTGACGACTGTTGCTGGTATCCGCTTTCAGGATTTTCTAAGCCGGTAGGTTGTTGGATTGCTTCCATGAGTTTGATTCTCAGCTAAATATTCTTTCGACTAAACGATTTGGGCGCGCAGGTTCCAATTCATCGATAACCTGGGGTCCGCTTGTATAGAAAGCCAGAGGTAAACGGCTACGCCAGGAAGTATTGATAATGCTGCCAACGGTTTCACTCTCATCTAGTTTGGTGATGATCAGTCCATTGATTTCAAACGCGCTATAGGCCGCTGTCAGTTGTTGTAAGTCGACATCTTTGGCAGTTGCAGGGATCACCAGATATGTGTCACGATAAGGTAAGGCTGTCAGGAACTCTCCAGCCGCAATCAAGTCTTCCTCTCGGCGAGGATTGGTGTTGGGCATATCGACCAACATCAGATGATCATTTTTTCCATCTTGGACATTGATCTTTGTCAGATCTTCTGGGCTATAAGCTAAGGCCAGTGGAATGTTCAGGCTATCCGTATAGGCGCGCGCTTCAGCGATAGCGCCGGCGGGTACTGTATCTGCACAAACCCAGGTTACCTGTCTTTTGATCGTGTTTTTAAAGTAATCGGCCAGTTTGGCAATCGTGCTGGTTTTCCCGGCACCGCTTGTGCCGAGAAGGAATATGACATTGTTGGCTCCAATTTTCGATTCGCGGACTGTTCGCAATGATGCCGCAATCTGACCGATGAGATGTTTTTGCACCCGGTAATCATCTGCCAGTGCAGTTGGGTTGAGCGTCTGCTGGCATGTGCTGATGATC
Organism: uncultured Anaerolineales bacterium; assembly: GCA_964438295.1. GTDB lineage: Bacteria > Chloroflexota > Anaerolineae > Anaerolineales > UBA11858 > NIOZ-UU35. The sequence continues at coordinate 13,990 of CAYTKR010000088.1, read as the reverse complement.
TTATTGACTAATTCTTTATCGAGACCTTGAAATAGGAGTTGTTTCTGGGCTTCCAAGAGAGGTCTGGACAATTTGCTGATCTTAGGTTTGAAACCTGGTTCTTCTTCCTGATTTACAGGGAGAGATTTCCAAAGGTCGGCATATGAGATAGAAGTGACATTGTCCTTTTCTGGATCTACTTGCGATTGTCCTTGCCCGTTTTTGGGGGCTGCGGGTGGTGTGGTTACTTTTTCAGGGTTCATGGCCAGTACCTCTACTTGAGGTTGCTGCCAGACCTTCCAGGCAGGACCATCCGTGACTTCCCTGACCGACAGAACCAGTGCTTCTGGGCCGAGTTCATTCTGGACGATGCTTAATGCAGTCAATACATCTGGGGCGCGAAACGTTTGAGGTGCCATAGTATATTTTTAAACTGTTGATAGACCGGCGATCTCCACCATGCCATGAGATTTAACCTTGGTCGATGAACTGACCTCTGAAAATGCGAGAACTACCAGGTTGGGCAACGACCTTTCGACAAGTCGCCTCATAGCCAAGCGAATTTCTCTCGAGCACAGTAGAATAGGATAATGGCCGTTTAGGGCCATCTTTTCCATTTCCTCACCGGTTCTTACGAGAATATTCTGGGCGACGTCTGCCCCGATCTGGAAGCTGATACCTTGATCGACATTGCCTAATGAAGTCCGTAAGATGGCTTCAAGTTGGGGTGCAATGGTAAAGACATTTAAATATCCTGCTGGATCGCGATACTGATTGGAGATTGTCCTTGCCATGGTTTGGCGAACAGCCTCTGCCAGAATATCGGGATCACGGGTAACACCGGCATTATTTGCTAGAACCTCTAAGATGCCGCTAAAATCTCGAATTGGGATGCGCTCTTGTAATAGATTGCGCAGTACCGCTTGAACTTCGCTCAGGCCTATTAACTCTGGGATCACGCCCTCGACAGCTGCCGGTGTGTGCAGGTGCAATTGTTGTAACATCTCTTGAACCATTTGACGGCTGAGTAAGTCCGATGAGTGGGCGCGCACAATCTCAGTAAGGTGGGTGCTGATCACTGAAAGCGGATTTACTACGGTGTAACCCATCAACTCTGCTTGTCCTTGTTCGACCTCGCTGATCCACAAGGCGGGTAAACCAAAGGCTGGCTCTGTAGTTGGAACGCCCTGAAGGCTCTTATCGCTGTCCGAACCAGGGATGGCCAATAAGTGCCCCAATAAGAGTTCGCCACGAGCAACTTCTTCGCTGCGGATCTTTATGCGATATTCCTGCGGTTGGATATTCAAGTTGTCATGAACCCTCACAACCGGCAATACCAGACCAAGTTCTGCCATAATTTGTCGGCGGATATTGGTAATCCGGTTTAGTAAATTGTCGCTCTGGTTTTCGATCAGTGGAATGAGCGCATAACCTATTTCGAGTTCCATGGGGTCCACGACGATCATTTCGAGCATATCTTGTGGTGTTTCCGGCTCAGCCAGCGCGACATCTTCTTCCATTTCGACTACTTCTGCAGTTGCCTGAGAGCGCCAGATAGCGAATGTGGCGCTGGCTAGAGCAGCCCCTACCAGGATGAAGGGCAATTTTGGAATTCCTGGTATGAAAGCTAAGCCGGTAATGATCACCGTGCCAATGATGAGGCCATTCAGGTTGGAAAGTTGGCCGATAATATCATCGCCAAGAGATTCATCTGAAGTAGAACGGGTCACCAATAACCCTGCAGCTGCGGAGATCAACAGCGCTGGGATTTGAATAGAGAGGCCTGCGCCTACAGTCAGCAGCACGTAGCTTTGCAAGGCGTCCAGCGCTGACATATTGTGCTGCACCATGCCGATGACGAAACCCCCCAGGATGTTGACAAGCATGATGACAATGGCTGCAATGGCATCCCCTTTGACAAATTTGCTGGCGCCATCCATTGAGCCATAGAAGTCGGCTTCCCCCTGGATTTCACGCCGCCTGACGCGGGCATCGGCCTCATCGATCAAACCAGCGTTGAGATCAGCATCGATGGACATCTGCTTGCCGGGCAGCGCATCGAGGGTAAAGCGCGCAGCCACTTCGGCCACGCGCCCAGCACCGGAGTTGATGACAACCCATTGGATGATCATCAACATGATGAATACAACCACACCAATCACATAATTTCCCCCGACAACCATATTCCCGAATGTTTCAATGACCTTACCTGCATTCCCTTGCAGCAAGATCTGACGGCTGGCTGAAATATTGATGCCTAGGCGGAACAATGTGACCAGCAGCAATACCGTTGGGAATGCTGAAAATTCCGTTGGTCGGCCAATATACATGGTAATGAGAATCATGCCGACGGATATGGCAATGTTCAAAACCACTAATAGGTCGATAGCAACTGGCGGCAGCGGGACGATCATCAATCCGATGATCAACACCAAGGTAAGCGCCATTACCGCGTCTTTCGAACTGAGTAATGTGCGCATGTTGAAATTCGTTGTTTGGGTTGCTGTGGCCATTGTTCCTTTATGTGTCAATTGGTCAGGTATTTGAATTTCGAATAATTAGAACTAAAGCTTCTTTCACGCAAACGGTAGACGAATGCCATCACTTCAGCCATGGCTACATATAGATCTGGGGGGATTTCTTGATCTAGCTCGACATTGTTGTATATCGCCCTGGCTAAGGGGATGTCCTGGGTAATAGGAATGGCATGCTCGCGGGCAATTTCGACAATCCGCTCAGCTACCAAATGAGCGCCCTTAGCCAAAACGACTGGCGCATTCATGCCTTCGGGGTCATATCGAATGGCGATTGCCAGGTGGGTTGGGTTGGTGATGACTACATCAGCCTGGGGAACCATGGACATCATTCTCATACGTGCTCTACGACGCTGCTCGCTGCGAATGCGGGCGCGTGTCTTGGGATCACCCTCTTGTTGCTTGTGCTCTTCTTTGATCTCTTCCTTGGACATTTTCAAAGAGCGCTGGTATTGCCAACGTTGGTATGCATAATCGACAACGGCAATAATGAGATAGGCACCACCTATGCGTAAGGCCAACGAGAGGGCTAATTCTGCCCAGTTGCCAAGAGCCGCACGAAAGTCTGTTTGGCTGAGACCTAACACTTCGAGAGCCCGTTCATTGAGAAATTTGTATGCTACCCATACGACCAGGAACAATTTGAGGATCGCTTTAATTAACTCAGTAGCACCTTGCAGCGACAATAATCGTTTGATGCCCTGCGCAGGGTTTACCCGGGAAAGATCGATAAATTTGCGTTTCTTGGCGTAAAGAAATCCAGTTTGGGCGACGGTCGCTGACACACCGGTAATTAGCAATCCCATCATCAATAAACCAACAGTGAAGCCGATGTCGGTAGTGGCGTTAACAAAGGTGCTCCGTATCCAGGCCGAGCTTGCATTGGCAGTCGGAAGAACATTGATCGAGCTGACCATAATGGATTGAATGTCATTGATTAACCTTCCGCCTAATGATTGCAGAAGCAGCGTGCCAATGAGTAAGGCCGCAGCCGCGTTTAATTCCTGGCTGCGGGCAACATTGCCTTCATCGCGAGCTTCGCGAATTCTTCGGGGGGTGGGGGCTTCGGTTCGCTCAGAAGACATTGCTAGCCACCAATAAGTTCCACCATCCACATGGCAGTGGATTTGTACATTTTATTAAGGATTGGCATGATGTAACTCAAGGTCAACAATAGAGCCAAGAGGCCAACCCCAACTTTGATAGGAATCCCCAGGAAGAAGACTTGAATTTGTGGGGCGACTCGCGCCAGGAGCCCCAGAGTCAAATCAGTCAATAATAGTGCCCCCATCACTGGGAGGGACATCTGCACCCCTGTCATGATCAACCCCCCAGAGAGAGTTAACAGGCGATTCGCAGACATCTCTGGCAATGTACCATTCACAGGGATCATCACAAATGTGCGCTGCAGTCCGATTAGAACTTCATGATGACCATCGATCAGGATGAAATAAAGAGCAGCAATGATAAAAAAGAAGTTGTTGATAGAAGAGCCGCTCATTTGCAATGCTGGGTTTATGACCCTGCCGGCAGCAAACCCGCTGGCTAACCCCATCATTTCACCCGCAATCTGTAGAAGCCCAAAAACAAGGGTAGCTGCAAATCCTGCTAAGGTTCCCACAATGAGTTCTTGTCCAATGGCCAAGGCAAAGGCAAATAGTGGCAGAGACTCGGTTTGGGGTTGGAGTGGTTGCCAACTAACGATGACTAGTGCAAATGCAAATCCAGCACCAACCTTAACTTGATTTGGTATTGCGGCCCCACCCAAGACTGGAACCTGAATGATTATCGCCAGGATCCTTGTTAGAGCCAGGAAAAATATTTGGAACTGAGCAACAGAGATTTCCATAATTATCGAATCAACACACTGGTATCTTCGAAGCCAATATCAGGATACCCTCTTTCATTAATTGTGTCCGTAAAGCACAAATGAAGTGGTTCTAAAGAAAGCGTAAAGATCTATAAAATGCAGTTTTGGGGGATGATTCGAGAAAATTGGGTGTGCGAAAGCCGAACGTTTGTTGATCTATGCAGGATAGATTAGGTTTTTCGCACGGGATAACAGCTCATCTGCATCGAATGGTTTTACCAAGAAATCGTTAGCCCCAGCAGTCAGTGCTTTTTGTATGACTTCTTGATACCCCAACGAAGTAATTACAATTACTTTTGCATGTTTTGTCTGAGGAATCTCTTTTAGAGCGGATAGCAGTTCAATAGTGTTGCTACGCGGCAAGAATAGATCTAATACGATTAGAACTGGGGACTCTTTCCGCGCGATTTCGAGGGCTGCAGCGCTGTCTTGTGCTGTGACTATCGAACGTCCAAGACGGCTCAAGCTGAGCGTCATTAATTCTCGTATTGTGTGATCCCCTTCGATGATCAGAATGGGGTTGGTTGATTGCATGTGTCGAGAAGTTCTTGAGAATATTATCAGGCTTCTTTACGGCGTTGGCGTTTTCCATGTTGGGAATGAAGAAGGCAACTGCAATGGATTCCTATAGGGCTTCTTGTTTCTCGTTGGCAATATATTTCCACATGGTCTCGATCTGATCAAGATCTATATTCAGAATTTCTAGAGAGGTAGGATTGATGAAACGCCCATCGAGTCCGGTAAGGCTGGTGGCATCCTTGGGTGTGAAAGAATTGGCGATGTTAATGATGGCAACTAATTCTCTATGGCTGCGAGCTAGGATGGGCAAATGATGGTATCGAATCGTGTTGATCAGATTTCCAGGCAGCTTCCATTTTTCTGCGATGAGACCGCCAACACCAGCATGGTCAACACCGAACAACTCTTCTTCTACTTCCCAAACGTGTTTCTCTTTGGATTTCATGATGTCGACAATTTTTTGGTAATCCTTGACAATAAATTGGTCCAAGATAAGTTTTCCAACATCGTGCAGTAATCCTGCAACATAGGCATCTTCAGGTCCTGGAAACGAGACTGCCCGAGCGATCTTCTCGGCGTATGTGGCGGTGGCCAAGGAATGTTGCCAGAGCGCGTCTGCCCCCAAGCGATATCCGTTCAACCGTTGACTCAGGGGTCCAGATGCAAAAGATTTCAACACTAATGCTCTGATGCGCTTGAATCCTAAGCGGACAACGGCTGTTTCTAAAGATGAACAATCACTGCGGTAACCCATTTGAACTGAATTTGCGTATTTCAGGACTTCGACTGTCAGAGCTTGATCGAGGGATAGTATTTCGGCGATCATGCCTGCTGTGACTTTAGGGTTTTCTGTCGCGCTCAATACTCTTGTCGTCGTTGCGGGTAATGGCCGCAATCTATCCAGGCTTTCTGTGATCTCATGCAAACGAGAAGCGTATGGGCGGGTGGATGTATATTTCATCATCGGATTTAATATACTAACTCGGGTAATCTTTGAAACACACTATTGGTGAAAGTCAAGAGTTGTTGACCCATCCAGGAACCAAGGATGGCGATAATCAACACAACACCAAGAATTTTGGGTACGAATGTCAATGTCACTTCATTGATCTGAGTGGCTGCCTGGAACAGGCTCACGAGGCTGCCAATGATAAGGCTTGAAATCAATACCGGGGCAGCTAATAGCAGGGTGATCGTGAGTGCATTTTGAGCGTAGGAGAGCAGATATTCTTCAGTCATAGGTTTTTAGAAGAAGCTGATCGATAAGGATCGGGTAATCATGTGCCAACCATCGACCATGACGAATAGTAAGATCTTAAAAGGTAGCGACACCATGGACGGGGGCAACATCATCATCCCCATGGCCAACAATACGCTAGATATAACCATGTCAATCACCAGGAAGGGGACGTAGATTGCAAACCCCATGATGAAAGCGGTTCGTAATTCGCTAATCACAAACGCGGGCAGCAAGACCACAGTTGGAATATCTTCTAAGGTTTGTGGGCGTGCTTGGCCATTCAGGTCGATGAACAACATGAGATCTTTTTCGCGAGTTTGTGCAAACATAAATTCACGAATCGGATCTATGGCGCGTTCCATCGCCGTATCTTGATCGATGAAGTTATTCAAAAAAGGCTCCAGAGCCAGTTGGTTTATCTCTGCATAGACTGGAGACATGATGAAGAAGGTTAATAAGAGTGCTAAACCTATCACGACCTGATTTGGGGGAATGGTTGGTGTCCCGATGGCGCTACGAACCATTGAGAGTACAATGACTAACCGTGTGAATGATGTGGCAAGGATTAGTATTGCCGGTGCCAACGACAGAACCGTGAGTAATACCAACAATTCCACCCCCGTGCTGACCTGTTCTGGATCCTCTCCATCGGGATCAATGGTGAGTGAGATCCCCGGCGCTTCCCACGCATCTGTGGTCATACAACTAGAGAGCGTCAGCATTAGGAGAACTACAAGCAGCACTCGGGTTATGATTTTTTGTTTGGTCATTTAAACGTTATTTGCCTCGTCAGGTGGGTTGGCTTTTAATACCGAGCCGAGCAGTTTGTCAAATTCTTTGGGGGCAAGCTGATCTTCGGGTTGTGCACCCAACTCTGAGGTTTGATCGAGATCCGCTAGATAGGTGATTGATTGGTCGGTTGCACCCACTAAGATTTCTTTTGAACCTACCGAAATTATATGAATTGCCTGACGCTGCGATAATCGTATACTTTCCCGGATGGACAATTCTCGCACGACCTGACCAACAGATCTGTTCTGCAGCCATCGCATCAGGTTCAGACTGATGAAGATGATCAGTAGGACAACCCCTAATTTCACGGTGATATCTATGAACATGCTAACTGATGCAACTGCATCCGAACCTGGAATATCATCTTGTGCGACCGTTTGGGGTGTTTCTGCGATCCAAAGCCAACTCAGTGCGACTAAGATGACCAGGAGAATTGCAACACCCCAGGCAAGATATTTGTGGCTGGCGAACAAGTCGATGATCCGTTGCATTTAAACAGCTCCGGTGATTGGTGGCGCTGGGATGATTTCTGTAATGCGGATCCCAAAATTGTCGTCAACAACCACCACTTCTCCTCGAGCGATCAGATGGTCATTGACAAACATATCTATCGGGTCACCTGCAATGCGATCGAGTTCGACAACAGAACCTCGTTCTAATTCTAGAATCTGTTGGACGGTCATGCGAGTACGGCCCAACTCTGCGGTGACTCTCACCGGAACATCGATGAGCATGTTGATATCAATGTGAGTCCCATCGGGAATGATTTCGGTCAGTGTTGGCTCAGGGTATTGGGGTTCTATAGTGCGATCCGCAAATAGTTCTTGGTCTGCCTCTGGTAACGTGGAATCAGGCATCTCACCAGATTCTGGGATGGGAGAATCGTCTGCGATTGAAAGTTTGTCCTGGATTTCCTGAGCAGCGTCAATCGGATCTGGGATAGCAGCGGGATCAGGGTCTTGTATTTTATCCGTTGGGTTAATGGTCTGGGCTTCTTCTGTCATTTGGCTCACCTCGATTAGGCGTTATTGAACGTTTGGGCTTGTTGGTCGACTTTCGAGAGAATTTGTGCAATTACACGTTTGCCAATCCTGCCAGCACGAGCTTTAAACCTGGTGCGGTCAACAATTTGCACTGGGATTTCTTGATTGGGAGTTGAGTTTAGCATAATCACATCGCCCGGTTTGAGTTGTGCCAGGTTGCCCATGGTAAGTTCGGCATCTCCCAGATTGACCTTTACGGACAATACAGCCTGTGTCAAACGTTTGATGGCTTTCTGCCGTTCGATTAGGTTTGGGCCACGGTCTTTTTTGCGTGATAGCAAGGCATGAGGTTTCAGCAAATGGGCGATGGGTTTTACCATGCTGAAGGGCAGGTAAAGATTCATAGTGCCTGTTATGTTTTCCAACCTTAACTCGATGGCGGTTAGGATCACGCGCTCATTGCCCATTGACATTTGAATATAGTGGAAGTTTGTAGTACTTTCTTCAAGGCGAGGCGACACGTTGATGATATTGCTCCAGGCGGCCTTGATATCATCGAGAACGTGATCAGCCATGCTCGATAGCAAATTAATATCGATTTCCGTGAGATTGCCCTGCTCATGAATTTTTTCGCCATGGCTTCCCAGTCGTTGCTCAAGGATGATATAGTTGATTTTTGGGCTGATGTTCATGACCATTTGGCCAGGGAGGGGTGGCAAACTAATGATATGAAAAAGTTCTCCGGGGCCAAGCTCTCCCATCAAATCATGCAAACGCCCTTGTTCCGTGTGTACAACGCGAGGAAGGTCGCGCATTAAGTCATGGAAGCGCCCTTGTTCCGTGTGTACCACACGTGGTTTCAAGTTCGCACGTAAGAAGGGGGGTAACGAGTTGCTTAACCTTTCAGCCAAGGTCTCGTGCAAAATGCCGAAAGCGCGCATTTGCTCTTGAGAAAACCGATCTGGTGACCAGAAGTTATATGGACGAATCTGGGTCCCTTTCTTTGTCTTTTTCTGGGGTGAGGGAGACTCGTCCAGAATCTTTGCTAAATTCACACTCTGATCATCGTCGGTTTCCATGATCTCAATTTTGCCGGAGAGCAGAGCATCGATTTCTGATTGGTTTAGCATTTTGATCCTCGATTGTTGAATCGGTTAGCGAAGGTAAAGCAATTTCGCGCTGCCATTTTCCTACTGAACAACAAATTCTGTGAAATATACAAAGATGATCCGATATTCAGGGAGCCGACTATTGAGCATACTCATAATTTCATGTCGCACGGCTTCCTTGCCTTCGGCAGTGTAAACATCCTCGAAGGTTTTGCTGGAAAGCAGTGAGATCAGGCTGTCATTGATTACAGGTAGCTTGGTGCTGATATCTTCATTGAATGCCGATTGGTAGGCGGTCTGTTCTTCATGTGCCATGGAATAGAATTCGAGATCTGTTGGAGCGAACTCCAAGATCACATTGACGCGAATATATCGCCGACCCGTTGGCTCAGCCAGATTGACAATTTTTGTGCCTGTGTCAACCATCAAGCCCTGACCAGCACGAATTTCAAGTAAAGCTGCTGGTGCTTCGGATGTAGGGGGTTCATAGGAACTCGATGCTTCTCCATGACCTCCGCCAGATGATTCGCCGTGGCTATCACTCACGGGTTTGCTGCTGTCTTGATGCCCGTCGTCCTCGGATTCTGTTTCAGAGTATTGGTAGGATAAATAAAATGGTTTTGGCAAGTCATCCGGGGCTAGCATAATGTATGCCATAAATAGGGTCAGCAAAAGGGAGGGCACGAGCACAACTCCAATGATGATGATCATCAGGGTTTTTGATGAGGCTAGTTTCTTCATTAGTGGTTCTCTCCTGTACTTTCTACTGGGGTCTCGGGAACATCAGTGGAGGGCTGTTGTGTGGTATCAAACACATCGATTTCGATGATTTCATCTTGGATGGGGTACACCACAATGATTTCGGCGCGACTGTTCAAGGCCTGGTGTTCAGGGCTATCGTTTGGAAAGATAGGGTGATATTCTCCACGACCTGTGGGTATCAAGCGATTAGGGGGTATACCCGCACTTTGAAAATAATTAACGATGGTCATGGCGCGCGCCAATGAAAGTTCCCAATTTGAGCTGTAGCGAGGATCCGTAGGTGGACTGTTATCGGTGTGTCCAATGATCTTGATTTCATTTTCCAGTGAACTGATCATTTGTACAACAGTGTCAAGAACTTGATAGGCCCCTGGTTGCAATTCTGCAGTCCCAGTGACAAAGAGCAGGTTCTCGCTGACAGAGATTAGAACACCCTCAATGTTGTTTTGCACACTGACCATATCCCCTAAATTGGTAGATGCAAGCATATTCGTCAACTGACCTGCGACTTCTACGGTGTCCATGGAGACTTGAGGAATACCGGGGATGATAATTGGTGCAGCTGTTTCATTTTCGTCCAGGCTGCCACCCAAATCGATGTTTGGATCGATGACCGAAGTATTTTCCCCGCCAGAGAAAGCGACTTTCAACCCATCGGCTAACTGTTTGTATTTTTGAACATCGACCTGGCTCATGGAGTACATAATCACAAATAACACAAACAGTAGTGTCATGAAGTCAGCATAACTGACCAGCCAGCGATCGCCGCCGCCACCTCCGTGACTCATGCTCGCGCTCCTGCTTGTTGTGCGGCGCCAGCTTTGTCATCCGCAGTCCTAGTGCTCGGGGGCAAGAAGGCACTGAGTTTCTCTTTAAGCAGGCGAGGATTTTCGCCAGCTTGTAGGGCTAAGATGCCTTCAAGCATCATATGCCGGAAAGTAGTTTCGGCTTCGCTGTTGTTTTTTAGTTTGCCTGCTAAAGGCAGCCAGATCAAGTTCGAAGAAAGTAACCCCCAAAGAGTGGCCAGGAACGCAGCAGCAATCGACTTTCCTAATGTGTCCGGCTTGTCCAACTGCTGGAGAACACTGATCAGGCCCATCACTGTACCGATAATCCCATACGTAGGCGCATAGGCTCCGGATGCTTCTAGGATGCCATACCCTTTGGCGTGGCGCTCCTCCATATGTTCGATCTCAATATTTAGGATGGCGCGTACTTGCGCTGGATCAACTCCATCGACCACAAGCATCAACCCCTTCCGAAGGAAAGCATCATTGACGTTCTGGCTCTCCGATTCCAAAGCCAAGAGTCCATCACGCCGGGCTTTATCTGCCATCGATACCAGAGATTCGATGGCCGCCGTAGGGTCGGTTTTCGTTCCCATGAACGCCAGCATTATAAGCTTGGGCAAGGAGAGGGCGTTCTTCAATGGAACGGATATTGCAGCAGCCATGTAAGAACCCCCCAGGGTGAGGATGATGGCTGCAGGATGGTGGAACAGTTCAGCAGGAGAGCCACCGTCCATGATGAGCACGACAATAATGATGACTGTTGTGAGGACTAACCCAATAATTGTACCGAGATCCATATTTTGTACTCCGCTTTAGTGATTGAATTTGGGGTTATGAACTTCTTGTTGGTATCTAATCACCTGTTGCACAATCTGCTCTGGGGGTTCTTTTACGATGATCTTCACATTATTGGTCAAAGTAATGACCGCATCGGGAGTTCCTTCGATAGTCTGGATTAACTCCGCATTGATATATATATTCGTGCCGTTAAAACGGGTTAAGCGGATCACTGTTAGAACCTACCTTTTCAAATCTATAGATCGGACCATTGTCCTTGTATTAATGATCGCAGCTACAATTTAACATATGCTTATGTAGGATTGCATAAATGGCCCGTGAAAGCGGTGTAAAGAAAACCTAAAAGCCTTTTTATCGAGCGAAATGGGAAATTGAGGAGATGAATCGTAAACAGATTGCTCGAGCAATGGTGAACGTTGCTCTAACAACGCATATACAGGAATCAGCAAGAGATGCCTAAGGTTTGAATTGATTATATGGGCAAAGAGATGGTGAATTTTGTGCCTTCACCCAATTTGCTATATACTTGAATTTGACCCCCGTGGTGTTTGACTATCTTTTGACAAATAGTTAGCCCTAAACCTGTTCCACTGCCCGCTTCTTTGGTGGTATAGAAGGGTTCGAAAATCCGTTTGGAATTTTCGGGTGCGATTCCACTTCCCTTATCAGCAATTGTAATGATTACATTTTTTTTCTCAAGGGTTGTTTCAATAGCAATTTCTCCGCTGCCTTGTTCTTTCTGCGCGTCTATTCCATTGAGGACAAGGTTTGTCCATACCCCTTGAATGTGTTCCTGGCTTAGTTTTACCAAGGGCAAGTTCTCTTCTAAACAGGTGGCGAGCGTGACGCTATTTGAATTTAGTTCATGCTGTACGAGGCAAAGCGCGCTGTTTATGGACTCATTTACATCCGTTCGCACGAACTCGTATTGATCTTTGCGGGCTAAATTCAAGAGGTTACGAACAACTTGAGATGCTCTATTCCCTGCCAGTTCGATTAGATCTAGGGCTTCAAGATTCTCGTCATTGCCGTTCATGTGTACTTTGAGTAATTGCGCATTGGCTACAATTGCAGTCAAAGGATTATTGATTTCATGCGCAATTCCAGCAGCTAACTGCCCAACAACTGCGAGTTTTTCCGATTGCATCACCTGGTTTTCTAACTGACGCTTTTCTGTCATATCTTGTTCGAGGTGAATTGCTTGAGTCACCTGTCCGTTCTCATCCTTAATTGGATAAGTACTGATTTCCCACTCGATGATTTCTGCGTTCTCCAAGAAATTTCTTTCAACGCGATGGGTGCTCTTGCCGCCAAAAAGAGTTTCGGACACTTTGCAACCAGGGCAAGGATCATCACGGTTGTATAGAGCCTTATAGCAAAGTCTTCCGACCATGTTACTCGGATTGTCACCCAGTCGCTGTGATCGGCTTAAATTAATTGCCACCAATTCATATTTCTGGTCGATGATATAAAACGAAAGTGGAATACTATCGAATAGTGCTCTAAGGGTATTGCGTGATCGGAGTAATTGCCAACGGTTTACCTCTAATTCGGCGCTGGTCACTCGAAGTTGTTGGACCAAATTGATATCGTTCATGGCGTAAGTCAACAGGTTCGTCATGGCCACAAGCATCTTTTGATCGTACGTGTCGAAAACACCATTTTGCTTGTTATAGACGACTACGGCACCTTGAACGATTTCGTTGCTAATTAGCGGAACACACAAAGCAGATTGGATGTTTAAGTTCGTAATTCCATCAAATTCGTCATGGTAGAGAGGATCAGTCCGAATATCCTGTACGCATATTGGTCGAGTTGTCTTGATGCATTCTGCAATAATCCCCTGCTTTAAGTTTTGATGTGTTTGGTGTACCCATCTAGAATTGCCTCCAAATGTTTTCTTGAAGGCATTTCGGTGTTTACCCTCATCTAATACCACAAGAGAACAGCTTTCGGCATCTAAAATCCGGCATAAGCTTCGGGTAATACGCGCTTGCAGTTCGTCTGGAGTCAATTTCGTATTCGACAGCGCTGAGATCAATTGAAGGGCCGCAATCTCTTGATTGCGTAGGGGCGACTTCCTTTGGTATAAGTCAGCTTGGACATATCTCCCAACTGCACGTGAAAAATATTCTAATGTTTCAATTTCATTGGGTGTGCAGGCAGGTCCATTTATCAATAGAGCACCAAGACCTTCCGTGCCTGCTTGGATGGGTATAGATAAACCTAATTCCAATGACCGATTTTGGTTAATAATTTTGCCTGACGTAGCGGTTTGCTGTGCTAGTTTGATCAACGTGCTATTCTCATCCTTGATGAGAGCTGACCAATGTTGAGAGATATTGTAGCTGAGCAGGAACTGGGGTTTTTCTTGGTTGGGCAATTGGATCATCAATATACCCCCAGACCGGCCTACGGCGTTGAGGATATATTTGAGCGCCTTATCGAGCGCGACCTCTAAATCGAGAGGTTCTGTGAGTAAATCGCTCAAAACCTCGACTTGATTTAGGAGCTTAGCATACTCCATGATCGTTTTTGCTCATCCTTATGCACAGTTGCTTAGTACATTGTAAACAAAATAAGCTAAAGGTTTTGACAAATCCTGCCAGATGA
>CAYTKR010000087.1:0-21558 GCA_964438295.1 uncultured Anaerolineales bacterium | reverse complement strand
ATTTGGGAGTCAAAGGTTTCCCAAGGCCAGAGAGTCCCGCAACGACTACAACTGTATCGATAAATTCAGGAATGGGCGGCTCGTGCTTTGCTGGCGCTTTCATGGGAAGCTGGCGCGAGCCATCGGCTTCGATCAATAAGGGCAACGAATGGTAACCGCAATAATCTCTCAACCAGACCATGATCTCTTGGGACAAACCCTGCGTTCGATCCCCCTCGATTGGCCCGGTCATCAAGGAAATGCTTGAGAGTATGATCTCGTCGAATCGATTGGTGTCTTCAATATTCTGGAGGATAAAATGCTGGTCAGCAAGTTGGATCTGTTCAACAGCCAGGTGTGTAGTGGCCGTCACGATAACAGGCGGTTCTAACTCATGCGCCAGATGAAACATGGCCATAGTTTTTCCACCCGCACCGACCAGGGCTAGGCGGGGATTTTCTGGTAACCGAAGAGCATGCTTTAATTGCATTGCTACCACTCAAACTTGCGGCCGAAACACCGGGCTATCCAAGATCATTCGTTGAACCAAATTGAGTTGAATGTAGCCCTTACACTCACCACAAAGATGCGCGGATCTCTGGCCGGGAAAGCAAGGCCTCCAGCACGCCCCCAGCAATCGCCAGCGACTTTTCCGATACCAGCCGGGCATAATCAGGATTGCCGCGCGGGTCTACATCACCAACCTTCATCCCCTGGTGAACGGGCAACCCATCATACACCAGTCCACGTAAGATACCATCGAAGGGGGCAGGGATAGTTTCGCCATTCACCTCCGCGATGACTTCGTCCTGGTGAACACGACTTCCGATCTCTTTCATTACATGCAGGGTTCCATCGGAAGGCGCGCGCAGAACTCGCTCGCTGGTATGCCCAATCACGGAACCCGGGATCCCGGTATTGGGCTGGACTACGCCTTCCCAGATCACACGTCCCAAATAGTGGCCGCGCATGGTCTCGATGACGGCATGGCAGTTCTGCCCCGCTGTGAAACCCGGCCCCAGGCCAATCACTAATGCCGCAGCATCGATACCCAGATCGGGCGGACGTTTGGTCATGCGCGCGTCCACGATGGCACGCACATCCAGACCCGGCGCATGGCGGATCTGGCAATGCGGGTCAACCAGCACGGGAATCTGATTGTCAGCAAGTATATGCCTGATTTTGTCCCCATTCGAAACCAGCCTAGCCTGGATCTCTTCGACAACAAATTCGTTTTCGTAGATCGCGCTGGCAAAGGCCACCAGCCTGCGCACGACCAAGGGCTGGGATAATTCAGTGATCACCACATTCAATCCAGCGTGGTGCAGGCGCAGGGCGACGCCGCTGGCCAGGTCACCGCCACCTCGCAAGATAACTACAGGAATTGGTTTGTTTTCTATCATTGATTTACCATTATTTGATATGATCGCGGATTTCATCCCGCCAATCCAAAGAAGCCCCAAAAAGCACACCCAGGGCGATTAAGAATGGGATTGCAGCGATGCCAATGATGTTGGCGGTCCTGCTCTCCATGACCAAGGGCAGCAACAGCATTATCAGCAACCCAAGTAGCGCTCCAATGTAGGCGCCCTTTGCTTTATGTGAAACATCGCTGATGGCATCGCGAATGAAGCTTTCGTTCACCCGCTTTTTGCGTTGTTGAGCCGCGATCCTCTTGCTGACTCGCCGCTCCTTAACCAGGGGATCCCTGGCGCGGATCTGCTGATCTCGCAGCCTCTGCAAACGCTCCTGCTCACTCTCTTCGTTGCCCATACTGTACTCCTGAATCCAACGTCAACGAGCATAGAATACCACAAATGAGCGGTATTTCCGAACCCACTCATGTTATATTTGTTGCAAGTGTAACGAGAAATTCAAGTTGCAATCTTTGCTTGTGGCAATACAGGACCGAGCGGGAGCGATATGCCCTTTAGATACCCCTTTCACGATAAAAAAAACACATTAACCTAATAGCAGAACGATGTCTTTATCATCGTTCTGCCGTAAGCAACCCGCTAGGTTGCGACAGTGGGCGGAACAGGACTCGAACCTGCGACCTCTTCTGTGTAAGCGCGTTTGGGCACGATTTTTTTGCGTCTATTGTGTTCATAGAGTGCATTTCTCTCTGTAGAGTTACCCAACAAAACCAAATTTTTTGTATTGTTTTACCCAGTTTTACCGGCGTTGCACCGCGGTTGCACCGGGGTTGTTTTGTGTTTTTTCGGTGATTTCTACGTCGATGCGCAATGACAGCAAAATATTTATTCACGAAAGGAAAGAAGAATTGAGTCTCAATTACAAAAAGAAGAGGTCAAGTTTTGTGATTGCAATAAGCAGTTTTAGGGCTACCTAAAATTTCCCCATTTTTTTATTGTTTTTACGTGGTTGCACCAGTGTTGCACCGCGGTTGCACCGGAAGAGAAAAAGGGAAGAAGAATTTTTCTCTTACACTCTTAGGTTCGGACAAAAGTTCGGACATTGAGGTCAAAGATTAGATTAGCGAATATCATCAGGACACTATGAATGATTTGAGATAGGGTTGCATCTGGCAATTTGTAGCGTTGTTTTATCAGCAGGAAAGGGCCTGAGAACAGATACCAGCGAGAACGCTTATCAACTTCTGGTACGGTGAGCAAATTGAAATCTTGGGGAGAAACGCCTGCATACTGCACATCGCGAATGGCTTCGCCAATCACAATACTGATCGAGTAGGCTAACATCACCAAGGCAATCATTTTATTCAGCAAGGTTTGTGATTTGTTCATGATCTTATGGATGTTCAATAGGCTTTTGAGATCACGGAAGCAGATTTCAATTTTCATGCGCTTGAAATAGAGCTTCAGGGCAACTTCTGGCTCCAGGTTGGTCATAATCCAGATGGGCGATTTGAAACCATACTGCCAAATACCAATCACATTCAAAGGCACTTCGCCCATGTAGTAAACTTGGCGGTAGATTTTGGGCTTGTTTAGAGGGGCAATTGCCAGGCGTAACTGTTGTTTTTGATCTGCATCATAGTAGAAGTCAGGGGGATTATTCCCCATATTCAAACGGATCACAAACTGAATTTCACTCGCTACTAAGCTCTTGAGTAACAGCCGATAAGAAAACTCTCGATCGAAGATGATCGGTCGAGAACCTATCATGGTCTTGATATCTTGGATGGCTTTGAAATGCTCTAGATTCCTTGAACTTATTTGATCTTCAAACGTGCGAGACGAGTAGGTGATGAAGTGAAAAGGGATGGCCCTGCCTCGTACGGGCGTCGCCAGGGTCAATGTACAGAAGCCTTTTGTTTGACCATCCTTCAACGTGCCAACATACTTGGTTTTCTTGGCATGCGGGCGTTCTATTTCGGTCGGATCGCCAATTACAAATTCAGATTCTTCATTGAATAGCAACTTGAGTGTTTGGTGTGGGTCATTCTCGTGCAAAAATCGTTGCACTCTTTTGTAGCAGGCTGCTTCACTTCCACTCATTCTTGATGCAATATCACTTATTCGGGGAGAGCGTGTCTCTAATATGGCCTGCATGATTTCCCCTGCTTGCTCAGCTCTCTTTTGATCATCGAATAATAGTTCTGCAAATTCGGAAATGCGTGTAAACTTATTCATGGGAACCTCTTTTCTCCTTTCGGGTGTCAGTACCCTGAGTTTAGAGGTTCCCTTAGTTCTTGTATACTTGTCCGATCTTTTGTCCGAAGGGCAGTGCATATTGCTTGACGGAAAGTGGAATTATGCTATGCTGATAAATGGGAAGGTAGGGTATCAACTGTGAGCAAAATGCGACTGAAGGCATTCGTAAGTTCAAGGATGACTGAATTGTCATCTGAGCGTCAGATCGTTATTAAGGCTCTGGAGGCACTTGGGATAGATGCCTGGGTATTTGAGAAGGATGCAGGTGCGAGAGCGAAATCGCCCCAAGAAACCTACCTTGAGGAATTACAAAAAGCAGATATTTATATCGGGATATTTTGGAAGGGTTATGGGGATTACACTATTAGTGAGTTTGAGCAGTCTCAACAATTAGGAAAACCTTGTCTGATCTATGAAAAACGAATGGATATAGATAATCGCGATCCAGAACTACAGGCATTCTTAGATGAGATCAGTCAGGTGGAAATTTGATTGACGATCCAATGGTTTGAAAACCAGAAGAACTATCGGAATATTTAATACGGGACGTGACTAAATTAAAGGAAGATATTATTCAGTTTGAAGATGGAAAATTAATCACAAATGTGCCATTGGATTTATTACCAAGAGCAGAACATTTTATAGGGCGGAAAAGTGATCTAAATATATTGGTGAAGTATATAAAACCTGGAGCAGTAGTTACAGTTACTGGGCCAGGGGGGGTAGGCAAAACTGCATTGGTAGCAGAAGCTCTTTGGCAGTTGGCGGTGAGAGGAACTCGATTACCGGTTCTTTTTCCAGATGGAGTGGTTAGTTATAGCTTCTACGGTAGACCGGAAGTCGAATTGACACTGGAATATATTTTAAGGCGTTATGGAGTAGATGCTAAATCATCTTCAAAAGAAGCTGCGAAAGCATTTCTAAGCAACAAGCAAGCATTGTTGGTGATGGATGGTGCTGAGGAAGCGGACCACTTGGATGCAATCCTTGATATTCGGGGGCGTTGCTGCGTGTTGGTTACAAGTCGGAGTCGAGGCGATATCGCAGTTCGTGAAACATGGAAAGAGTTGCAATCGTTAGAATTAGATGAAGCGATAAAGTTGTTGCAAGTATGGGGTCAAGATTACATTGACGATAAAACTGTGGCAACACAGATATGTGAGCTGGTTGGAGGCTTGCCGTTGGCAGTAAGGCTAGCAGGAAAGTATATGATGGAACATGGGGAATTGGCAAGCCAATATATGGAATGGTTGAAAACCACACCTTTGGAAGCGTTGGATCAGGGAGAAAGGCGTAAGCAGAGTGTGCCAATTCTGTTGGCAAATAGTATTAATCAGGTTAGCGAGGAGAGCTGTCAGGCATTGGGGGTTGTAGGATTGCTGGCATTAGCTCCGTTTGGAGTAGAACTGGTTGCCATTGGCATGGATGTAAAAGAGAGGGCAGCGCTAAAGGCATTGGGGGATTTGGTGAAATTTGGTTTATTGAAAAGTCTGGCAAACAAGTATGAAGTCACCCACTCGTTGGTACATACATATGCTCGATTACAGGTTGAATCACCAGAAGGGAGTCTAACAAGGTTGGTTGATGAGTTGGGTCAGCTTGCATCAGAAGCTAGTCAGAGTGGATTACCTGACAATTTCAAACCATATCGAGCGCACGTCCGTGTGATTGCGGAGGCAGCAGAGAAAATAAAATTAGAAGATGCTGGTAAGTTGTGGAATGAGTTAGGTTATCACTTGGATGCTATTGCAGAGTATGCCGGGGCCCGTGCGGCTTTTGAACGGGCGCTGGCGATAGCAGAAGAAGTTTTCGGATCGGAACATCCTAATGTAGCGAATACAGTCAACAACTTGGGTTCCGTACTGCATAACCTGGGCGACTATGCCGGGGCGCGGGCGGCGTATGAACGGGCGCTGGCGATTGTTGAAGTGGTCTTTGGCTCTGACGACCCCAATGTGGCAACATTGATCAACAACCTGGGTACCGTGCTAAATGATCTGGGCAGCTATGTCGAGGCGCGAGCAGCATTTGAGCGGGCACTGGCGATCTGGGATAAAACTCTAGGATCAGACCACCCCAATATTGGGCTCGTTGTCAGCAACCTGGGAGGAGTGCTGATGGAACTGGGAGACCATGTCGGGGCGCGGGCAGCAATTGAGCGGGCACTAGAGATCAATGAAGCGGTTTATGGCCGCGACCACCCCAATGTGGCCAACGTTGTCAACAGCCTTGGAATAGTGCTGAAGGAACTAGGCGACTATGTTGGGGCACGAGCAGCGTATGAACATGCGCTGGAGATCTGGGAAAAAACTCTAGGATCGGATCATCCCCAAGTTGCAAGCGGAGTCAATAATCTGGGAGGAGTGCTGAAGGAACTGGGCGACTATGCTGGGGCACGGGAGGCTTTAGAACGGGCGCTGAAGATTGATGAGGAGGCATTTGGTTCAGACCACCCCAATGTGGCCATTCGGGTCAACAACCTGGGATTAGTGCTGATGGAACTGGGTGACCACGTCAGGGCGCGGGAGGCTTTTGAACGGGCGCTGGCGATCTGCGAAAAAACACTTGGATTAGATCATCCACAAGTTTCAAACGTAATCAACAACCTGGGATTAGTGCTGCAGGAACTGGGCGATTATGCCGGGGGCCGGGCGGCGTATGAACGGGCCCTAGAGATCCTTGAGAAAGAATTAGGATCAGAACATCCAAATGTGGCCACATTGGTCAATAACCTGGGATTAGTGCTAAAGGACCTGGGCGACTATGCTGGGGCACGGGAGGCTTTAGAACGGGCACTGAAGATTGATGAAGCGGCGTTTGGTTCAGACCACCCCAATGTGGCCATTCGGGTCAACAACATGGGTTTAGTGCTGATGGAAATGGGTGACCACGTCAGGGCGAGGGTGGCTTTTGAACGGGCACTGTCGATTGATGAAACGGTCTTTGGCCGCGAACACCCCAATGTGGCCATTAGGGTAAACAACTTGGGAGGAGTGCTGAAGGAACTGGGAGACCACGTCGGGGCGCGAGTGGCGTATGAACAGGCGCTGTCGATTGATGAAGCGGTCTTTGGCCACGACCACCCCAATGTGGCAAGAGATGTAAACAACTTAGGAGGAGTGCTAAAGAACCTGGGCGACTACGCTGGGGCGCGGTCGGCGTATAAACGGGCGCTAGCGATCGTGGAAGAGGCTTTGGGATCGGAACATCCTTATGTAGCAAGAACAGTCAACAACCTGGGTTCCGTACTGCATCACCTTGGCGACAATTCTGGGGCGCGGGCGGCGTATGAACGGGCGCTGGCAATCTGGGAAAAAAATCTAGGATCAGACCACCCCCAAATTGCAATTGGAGTCAATAATCTGGGAGGAGTGCTGATGGAATCGGGTGACCTTGACGGGGCGCGGGCAGCATTTGAGCGGGCATTGGCGATTGATAAAGCGGCCTTTGGCTCTGACGACAACAATGTAGCTATTGACTTCAACAACCTAGGATTTGTATTGAAGGAACTAGGCGACTATGTAGGGGCAAGAGCGGCTTATGAACAGGCACTCGCGATCTTAAGGAAATATTTCTCAGAAGATAATCCGAATATTAGGATTGTAGCTAGAAACCTGGCGAGACTTGATGAATGATCGAAGAATGCGTAATTGATGTTTCGATAAATGAAGATAACGAAAGCAAATCCCCACTCTAGGGTGGGGATTTTGCATACAGTACCCTAATACAAATGATGCATATACCGGGTGTACTAAAAGTATTTCAAATAATGAATTGTGCGATTTTCAATTTTATTGTAAAGTAATTATCGAGAAAGATATTTATGCTTAGATTTTTTCTGATGAGTTAGGAGGTTTAGAATGTCATGTCGTGATGAAATACTTATATGCGCCAGAAAATTATTTCATCAATCAGGGAGAGATGTATTTCATATTTCAGATATCTTGGATGAAATGAATAGACTTGGCACAATTTACCCCGAGTCAACAATTCGCACTCATGTTACATCAAGAATGTGTGCCAATGCTCCTAAAAATCACCCCCACAAATATAATGATCTCATCAGAGTAGCCAGAGGGAAGTACAAATTAAATGAAATTAGAAATTTCAGTCAAATAGAAAATGAAGGCAATCAGAGTATAAACGATTCAGTCGAGCCAAATCAAATAGTTTTAATTTCTTGTGTAAGCAAAAAACTCTCCCGAAAAGCGCCAGCAAGAGATCTTTATATCAGCCCACTTTTTCGGCTAAATTTTCAATATGCTACAAAATTAGCGCCTTCGAAAATTTATATTTTGTCCGCAAAATATGGATTGGTGAATATTGAAGATGAAATAGAACCATATAATGTGACCTTGATTAACATGTCAGCGAGCGAAAGAAAAAAATGGGCTACTAAAGTCCTTGTCCAGTTGAGTGAATGCAGCGATTTACGCAGAGATCATTTTATTTTCTTGGCCGGGAATAAGTATCGCCAATATTTGATTCCCAAACTGAAATCGTATGATGTTCCTATGCAGGGACTTCCGATTGGAAAACAATTGCAGTTCTTAAAACGGAAGGTGACAAGTGAATAATTATTGCGAAGAATTGCACAAAATTTTTTCTGCTCTGCCAAGGTTTAGATTTCCTTTTGATGAAAATCAGATTACCAAAAACGGCATTTATATTCTATTTGAAGAAGGGGAAATTTCACATGTTGGAGATAGAGTAGTTCGCGTAGGTACACATACTGGCAATAATCAACTGCGTTCTCGGCTAAAACAACATTTCATTCAGGAAAGTAAGGATCGCAGTATATTTAGGAAAAATATCGGTAGAGCTTTATTGAATGAGTTAGACGATCCATTCCTGGAGCAATGGAATTTGGATCTTACAACTCGTAAGGCAAAAGAGCGTTATGTACATCTATTGAATTCTGAAAAACAAAGAGAGATTGAGAAAGAAGTATCTAAGCGCATTCAAGAAATGTTTTCGTTCGTAGTATTTGAAGTAATAGAAAAATCACAGCGAATGGAAATCGAAACGAAAATAATTTCAACAATTTCATGGTGTTCTGAATGTAAGCCATCTAAGGTTTGGTTAGGTTTAAAGTCCCCTAAGAAAAAAATTCGAGATAGTGGATTATGGTTAGTGAATGGGCTTTACAAAGAAGTGATAACCGCCCAAGAATATGAAAATCTAACAAGGATAATTGGAGGGGGGCAGGAGTGACTAAGAAACTCGGGAATGGTTAGCCAATAGACGCACCTACAATAATCTCCACATAAAAAGTGGGGATTTTTCTTTCTAGTACCAAAATGCCAGAACAAATGTTCTGTGTTCGCGGTATGATTTGAATATGACTTCCGGCTTTGCATTCATATTTGAAAGTCTCTTCAATTCACGAAGAAGATCTCACCCTGGTTTATTCGTTCATCCAAGGGTTGATGTATTTGCTATGCTCCAGGAGATGGCAGGCGAGCAAAGTATCAGCATTGAAGATTTAGCCACAGACTTTTTGGAAGAAATAACGATAACACGGTATCAATCCACAAATGACAATGTGCTGAATTGGGATAGTTTATCTGAACGCCAGCAAGAAGTGGCTGCGCTGGCATGTCTTGGATACACAAATGCCGAAATTGGTACAAGGCTGGATATCTCTCTCGAAACAGTCAAAACACACATGAAAGTAATTCTCAGAAAATTCAGTGTGCGCGGTCGGCACCAATTGAGATACATTTTAAGAAAGCGGGACTTCAGCGACTTTGATTTTCCCCCGCCCAATGGCTAGGGGCAGTAAAGCAATTTTTTGTCCCTAAATGTTATAATCAGTATATGACCCAAGAAGTCACACAATACAAATTTGATCCGGTAGATATCGAACAGATGCGACTGCGGGCATCTCTATCTCCTGCAAGACGCATTCAGGTAATGCTCGATGCCCGAGAGTTTGTTATGGGGCTTAAGCGCGGTCGTCTTCAAAAACGCTATCCCGATTTATCTGCTCAGGAAATAAATCTGAAATTGCTCGAAGAATTATCCCATGTCAGAACCGCATTCCCCCGATCTTAGTTTGTTCTATGACATCCTATTGACCCTGAAACGCATCAATGCGCCGTATATGATCATTGGAGCATTTGCTGGAACTGTGTATGGATTGACGCGTGTAACATATGATATTGATATCATCGTTGATTTTAGCGAGGAGCATGTCCAGGCGATAGCTGATGCATATCCCTTGCCCCGTTATTATGCCGACCCGGAAATGATGCGCAACTCGATTCGCATGGGAATTATGTTCAACATCATCGATTCTAGTCGAGGCGAAAAAGCTGACCTGCTGCCATTGACGATGTCATCAGATTATGTGCATGCTTTTAGAAATCGCGTTCAGCGGACTTTAGAAATTCCAGGTCGAGGAAAAATTGATTTCTGGTGTGCCCAGCTAGAAGACGTCATCATCGGGAAATTATTGGCCTGGTCTGAAGGTCGATCTCGTAAACACGAGACTGACATTTTCGACATGATGGTTCAGCACTATTTAGGGTTAGATCCTGAAGTTAGCCAATCATTTGATGAAACGAAAATTGATCGTCAGGCTAAAAAGATGGGCAGCGACACCTTGCACTTATGGGAATCAATAAAAGGTGCCGCGCAGGAAGAATCTCGCTCGCATTGAATTGCATTTTCCCCCGCCCAGTGGCTAGGGGCAGGGGGACACGAACGGTTTGGGCCACTAGGGTAGGGTTGCCCAGTGAGTGCCCGGCCAATGGAATCATCGTAAAATTTTTTTTGCATTATAATTCTTACGAGGTTTGACTTGAAATTTGAAGAGATCAAAAACATGAAGCAACAGCTGTATCAAATAGCTGCCAATCACGGAATCAAGAAAGTATATGTGTTTGGCTCCGTTGCGCGGGGTGAAAGCAGCGAAGTCAGTGATATTGATTTCTTAGTGGAGTTAGAACCTGGTGCATCGGCATTTGGCGTTGGTGCATTTCAATATGAAGTTCAGAAACTCTTGGGAATCCAAATCGACGTCATTCCAACGTTTACCCTTCCCAATGTAGAAGATCGGTCTTTTGTACATTCGGTTCAATCTGAGGCAGTTGCATTGTGAAAGGCGAAAAAAGGCTTCATGATATTCTTGGCGCTATTGAAGCAATTGAAGCCTATTCTGTTTCCAGCTATGAAGAGTTTGTGGAAGATCACAAAACACAGGATGCTATCCTTTTCAATCTGGTCATTATCGGTGAAGCGGCCAACCAAATTTCCGAGAAGTTCCAAGAAGAGCATTTTACAATCCCCTGGTCATCCATGATCGGTACACGCAACATCATCGTACATGGCTATGATCAAGTCAAACTCCAGATTGTTTGGGAAATTATTCAGCGCGATTTAGATCATCTTAAACAAGAGATTACCAAAGCGTTTGATTAGAGAATTCGAAACTTCCCCCGCCCTATGGCTAGGGGCAGGGGGACACGAACGCTTTGGGCAACTAGGGTAGGGTTGCCCAGTGAGTGCCGGGCAAGTTGAATCGTAGAATCAAAAACAATCCCCATTTTGCAGGGGATTGTTTTTGATTCGGGGAAGTTGGATATTATGCCGGTACGGGTTTTGATTCGCTTTCGTTCTCGAAGCGGGTTGCACCATAACGGGCGGCTAAACTTCCAAGGCTTTGCTTGCTGTAATAGGTTCGATCTTCGTAGGGCTTCCAGTACCAGCATTTGCGCTTAGAGTGCCATCGGCATTCTAGGGCTTTGAGTTCTTCTTTGTGGTGTTTGGTATCGCCTACAATCCAAACCCATAGACCAATCAACCAGATTTCAACATCTTCCATTTTGAGCTTCAATAATTCGCTGATCATCTCAATGATGGCCTGCTCTCGCTCGTATTCATAGCGATAGGTGAATTCGCGGTCTCCGTCTTTGTGGGTGTGACCGTTGAACCGATTCAGGGCTTCGTGATATTCGTTATTGATGTCTTGCATTGTGCGAGTGTCTCCGCCGTGGTCGGGGTGGTTTTCAAAAGCCAATTTGCGGTATAAACTCTTGATCTCTTCGGGGGTGGTGCAGTTGGTGAAGTACATGATCTTTTCCTTTCGTGTGTATATCCAATAAACTAAAAGCCAAGATTTCTTTCTTTGAGCGAAACAAAACGACCTTGACCAATCACCAGGTGGTCCAAAATCTGAATATCTAAGAGCTTGCCAGCTTCGACCAGGGCGCGAGTGACGGCGATATCATCGGGGCTGGGGTTAGCGTCCCCTGATGGGTGATTATGGGCGATTATGATCGCCGGTGAAGTCTCGATAATGGGATGGCGGAAAACTTCCGCCAGTCTCACGCTGGATGAGTTGACCGTGCCGGTGTACAGCTTGACAAGCTGCTTGATGCGGTTGCGGGTGTCCAGGATCACGATCCAGAATTCTTCGCGCGGGGCGTTGGCCATGAAGGGGAATAGATACTCGTATGCATCGCGCGGGCTGTTGATCGAGGGCCGTTCTGCGGGTTTCTCCAAAATGCGGTTGAGTTCTTCGTGCAGTTCGCGGATTTGACCAAGCTTTTTCTCCAGGCGGCTTTGCTTGTAGGTTGTACCGGTGGTGGTTGGGTCAGTGGCATCTAAGAAAGTTGATTGAGTGTTCATTGTGTGCGCTCCTTTACGTTCGTCCCTAAACGAAGGGGGGATAAAAAGAAGTGGTTCTAAGCCTTACTAAGGCTCACCCCGTAGGGAGCGCGGCTGGATGTGGAGCGCACAGGGGCAAAGCTATCAATAGAGGGTGAAGGGGGAAAGCCAGAGCAACAGCAATAGATAAGAGAAAGATCAGATTCTCAGTTGTGATGCATTTCCCCCAAACCCGACAAAAGCGTGCCTACAGCTTGCCCCTTGCGAGGAGCAGACGCTGGGCTAGGCCGTATCCGCGGCGATTTGCCGGGTTCCTGGAGTAAACACGGTATGGTGATTATGAAATTGGGGTAAAAAAAGTGGAAATTATGAAAGGAAATTAAAATATAAGGAAGTGTTTAGGAGAGGCGGCAAACAGAGTGGATTATCCTAATTGACCCCCGGCTGCTTAAATAAAAAATGCCCTGATGGAATTTCAAGGCATTTTTTCACTCGTCACAAGAAATTTTAGT
This sequence comes from uncultured Anaerolineales bacterium, assembly GCA_964438295.1. Classification (GTDB taxonomy): domain Bacteria; phylum Chloroflexota; class Anaerolineae; order Anaerolineales; family UBA11858; genus NIOZ-UU35. The sequence goes on along the minus strand of CAYTKR010000087.1, from coordinate 8,819 downwards.
ATTTTCTATTCATTCATAAAATCAGTATCTTCTTCAATCTGAGGAGATATTTCATTAGCAAAATCTTCCGCTTCATTTTCTTCGATGATTTCAACCGGCAATCCATCTATTTCAGCTAATAAAATGTCCTTAGCACTGTCGTAAGCCTTAAGTAGCGCATTTTCGTTAGATCTAGGTTGTCCTAGTAAAAAATAGAGATTGGACCATTGACTATTATTACGCATCAACAGAGTATTCCCTAGCCAAGTTTTCGCTTTTTTCTTGATATTTACAGGGTGTACTAAATCAAAGGAAAGGGGTTGCAGTAAATTCCATTGACCATTCTTCCAGGCATGATTAAATTCAATATCATCCTGAGGAGTGCTAATGATAGTCGAACGCAATAAATTCAGCACATTATTCTCTCTTAATGGTCGGCTGTAAGTACTCCACACTTCTTCATTTGATCGAGAAATTTTTTCAGTTTCGGACAGATAGTATTCAATTAAACGAAAGTACATATCATCGAAAGTATTATCGAGATTATCTGACAATCCACCGCTTGGCACTGAAAATCGGATAGAAGAATCGTTTGGGGGTAGGATTTGATCTAATATTTTACCAATTTGTCCAGGCCATTGATCGAATAGAGAAGATTGTTTTTTAGAGACAGCAATCTCTGAGCTAATTTTGTTTAATTTTAGCTGAACGTGATTCATATATCGGCGATAAAACTCCCCATCTGTGCCGGGAAATGTACTAGTTAATCTACGATATCTGGTTAGTAATTGTGCCCTGAAATATGCTTGATCTTTGGAATACATAACTAATCCAATATTCAAGAATTCATCAGTGACAGGGTCGTGAATATATCTCAGAATAGCATATTGGTATGGTTGTTTATCGTTCATGCGAGAATCTCCTGAACACATCGAACCATTAAGTCTACACTATCGCGGGCATATTGTATATGAGCGACAATATGCTCTATTTCTTCTGATTGCCATTCGATTGGTACCTGCATAACAATTGTATCCAAAATATCGTCAGAAATTTGAATCAATTTTGTAAAAAAGTAATCAATATCAAGAGAGTTACCTAATTTTTTTAGATCCTGAAAAAAGACATGGTTACCTATCCAAGGTTCATTCTTAACATTCCAAGGTTCTGGCACACCCCCAACAAACATTCCTGGTGAAGCAAATACAAAAGCTTGTTCATGATCAAATAATATGAAATCTGAGGGGACTTGCACCAAATTTGGTTTGGCAATTCTTCTATCAACATTCCAAATCAATAAATCAAATGAAAAAATATCTAGAGCTTTCTGTTGGAGATCTTGAGGAATATATTGATACTCAAAAAATCCAGGTGATATCAATTTGCTCCCAAAATTTAATCCAGGACTTCTAAATAGTTTATTTTTGATATATTCATCTGTAATTGCTAAATGAAGATTAGGGTCGATATTGATAATTGCAGCATCTGGAATTGAAAATCCAAAAACTTGACCCAACAAGGAACCAAATAATTCTCTAGCGAGACTACGTTGAACTAAATCCTGGTTAGCGTATGTTTTCACAACAAAATCGGCCAACTCGTCAGATGTTAGAGATCTACATCGCATCGCTATCGGTTCTGAGCGTCCAGAAGTTTTTATATCACCAACAACTTCAGCATCAAAATAAGGAACGTTTGGAACTGCATTTATTGTCATTAGAATCTTGTATCCGGTAGACTCTCAATAATTCTGAGGCGTTGAGATTGTCTAGGTGAAGTTGACATAGAAAATCGTGAAAATATATGTATCTTAAAACTAGATGATATGACATAGAATGATATGTTATTCATGATGGAAGAAATTGACCTATGTTCGCAAGGTGTTCAGATTCTTTCAATAGCATCTTGGAATCATGAATTACACGTTCTGCAAACCCAATCACGTTTTGATCTTTCGAAGACTCTCTGAGTGATGTTGCCAAATCAACAATTGCTGTTGCCTTGCTTTTGATGAGAAATGACTCAATTACTTCATCTTGAATTGTGGGTTTCGGTACAGGAATCAAAACATTATTAAGCTGGTTGCTATTCATTCGAACATTAGTCGCTCCACACATTAATGGAACTAATAACTCATCTTTCATTTCATTGAGCAAAATAAATAAGTAGCGGGTTCGTATCGTAGTCTCGTCCTAACTGAACAATGAGCACATTGTAGTAGCTAATGCAAATTTCCCTTCTTGATAATGAATCCGATTGATTTCCGCTTTTCCATGTCCTGCTGAAGAAATCAGTGGAATACAAACTGCTTTACCATCAAAATCCCAATGATCCGACGTTTTGCGATTTTCTGCTGGTACTACTAATACGTATTCACCTGGTTGTGTAGCCATATTGGGGGACATTCCATCTTTTATATCGCAGAGATTACCTAGATTATCAAGTGGGATGTGATTTTGATGAATTACTCTGTTTGGGAGATCATGCCACCGTCCTAGAAGATGGAGTCTTTTTGTTGATGCAAGATCAGATTTAGAAACAAAGTATGCTTTCAATCCCACTTCATTTGGTTCCCAATTTTCCTTTTTCGCAATTGCAGATTTGAATGAAAGAAGGCAATTAGATGCCTTTTCTAATTGAGAGCCAAGAATTGGTTTTCGAGTATCGGTTTGGGTGAATCCGTCATTATCAATTTCAACAAATAACACCGAATTGCTTTGGCGAGCTAATTTTCGATCAATTATTAGAATATGAGTTTTTACACTAGCATATGGTTTGAATACTCCATGTGGAAGCGTGATGTCTGCAATTAGTAACTCTTCTCTAATTAACATCCGACGCAATTCAACATAGCCTTTTTGGGCAACAAAATGAATACCTTCCGGAACAATCACTCCAGCTCTACCATTTGGGTTTAGATGTTCGATTATATAATCCAAAAATAGGGCTTCTGATCTCTTTGATTCGATGGAAAATCGTTGGTGTGGCTTTATTCCACCTTTTGGTGTCATGAAAGGGGGATTAGCTAGGATTACATCGAATGTATCATCCCAGCGGTCTTCAGTCGTTAGGGTATCATATTCAAAAATTGTAGGTTTTTGGAACTGGTGTAGGTACATATTAACCAGCGACAGACGCACCATATCAGGGGAGATATCATATCCCACAAAATTACCAGTCAAATTCTGGCGTTCGTCGGGAGATAGGGGCGTTTCGGCATTTTGCGCCAGTATGTACTTGTATGCCGAGATCAAAAATCCCGCCGTACCGCAGGCTGGGTCGAGAATCGTATCAGTCTTGGTTGGGCCGACAATTTGGACGATGAAATCAATAATGTGGCGAGGCGTGCGAAACTGCCCAGCTGCACCCTGGGATCCCAGAACTGAGAGCAGATATTCGAAGGCATCCCCCAAGCGCTCTGAATGGTCGTAGGTAAAGCCGTCAATCTCTTTAAGAAAGAGATTAAGGGTTTCTGGGTCACGGTAAGGTAGGAAGGCATCTTTGAAAATATCACGGAAAAGCTGGGGAATGTGGGGATTCTGGCTCATGCGGGAGATGGCCTGACCATACAATTCAAGTCGGTCATACCCCCCCAATCTTCTATCCATAATTTTTGACCAGGCATATTTTGCATAATCCCCTGAGAAAAATACGGCTTGTCCCCCCAACTCAACTGATTCGAGATCCATGTCATGCATGAATTTGTAGATCAGGGCGGTAGTGATCTGTTCGACTTGCGCCTTGGGGTCGGGCACTTTGCCGACCAAGATATCGCGGGCGGTGTTGATGCGGTTTTTGGTGCCGTTATCAAGCATGGATACTCCGATGGTAGTTAGATGTACGTGTTGAGGGGTATATAGTCATTGACGTATTCAGGGACAATTTCCCGCCAGCCATTCAGAGCGCGGAATTCTGCAAGGGTCAGTTTGGGATTGTTAGCGAGGCGAGCAAATTGTCCAGTTTTTATTATTTCCCGAATTTCCGGGTCAGTTAAATAGGCTTTTAGAAAATTCTTAATCAATACTGCATACTGGTGTTCGGGTTTGTAAATGGCGATGAATTTTTGGTACTCTTCTTCAAGCAGATCGTTCTTGCTCTTAAAAGAATCGATCAATCCAAAGATTCGTTGTAACACTTCCACCCAGGTGAGTCGTCGGTCGAGATTTTCAGTGCGCATCAGCTTTTCGAGGGTGACGTAATCTTCGGGCTGGTTTTCATAGCGTTCGCGCACCATCCGGGCGGCGCGCTCCCACTGTTCCTGATATACCGCTTCTGAGAGATCTTCATCCTTAAGAATGGGGCGCGCAAAACGTTCGAAGAGTTTTCGGTCTACCTTCATTCCTTCCAAGCCAATAGCCGTCTCTTGATACGAAGCTAAGGGGTCAGGCTCCGCGATTGCATATTCTCCAATGGGCGTTCCAGGCGGAAATTCCACCCCTGAAGGCTTACTTGCTTCCACTGGCAGCTTGAGTACTTCATCATAGTCGTACTCTTCTTCGAAGTACTCGCAGTTGGCGAAGAAATCGAAGAGCTTGAAGTGTTCCTTCTCAACTCCGATATCTTTGCTGGGGTACTTGAAAGTGAACTTGCGGGTACCGCGGCCTTTGATCTGGATGAAGTCCGTAGGCGAGAAGATCGGGCGCAGCATAGCAAGGTTGAGAATGTCTTCGCAGTCGTAGCCGGTGGTCATCATCCCCACGGTGACACAAATGCGGGTTTTGCTGGATTTGTAGCCGTCCAAAAATCGAGTGTGGCCGTTGAGATTGTTGTTAGCAAAGTTCTTAGTGTACTGCTGGGCATTGGGGATGTTGGATGTGATCTGGACTGCGAAATCAGAATTGTACTTGCCAGGGAACATCTTGTCGGCAAACTGGTTAAGAACCTGAGTGATCTTTGAAGCGTGATTCTGGCTGATGCAGAAAATAATCCCCTTGCCAATTTCCCTTGTGATCGGGTCCCGTAAGGCATTATCAATAAATGTCTTGCAGAAAATGGCGTTGGTGTGTTCAGAGAAGAATTTCTTCTCGAAATCGCGGTGGTAATAAGTTTGTTCTTCGTCTTCCCCTTCTTCGTTTTGCACCAGCACGGCATAGCCTTCATCGGACAGCAGTTGCGTGGTGATCTCCGTCCGGGCATCGGCTACCACAGGATTGATCAAGAATTCGTCTCTCACCCCATCCAGCAAGCTGTAGCGAAATGTCGGTTCTCCGCTGGCGCAACCAAAGGTGACATAGGTATCCAGCAATTGGCGGCGTTCCCAGGCGCGCGGGTCGCGCTGGCTGAGATCGTCCGGGTCGATGTGTCTGAGGTAATCTTTTGGGGTTGCTGTCAGGCCGAGTTTGTAACCTACAAAATATTCAAAGACTGCCCGGCTGTTACCGTTGATTGAGCGGTGGGCTTCATCGGAGATGATCAGGTCGAAGTCAGTGGGGGAAAACAGGCGCATGAATTTGTTGTCAAATGATAAACTCTGCACCGTGGAAACCACGATCTCAGCATTGCGCCAATTATTCCGGTTCTCTTTGTAGATCACGCTCAAGTAATCTTTGCTGAGATACCTTTCAAAATTCTTCTGAGCCTGGTCTTCGAGTTCCAGCCGGTCAACCAGGAAGAGCACACGGTTGGCGTTGCCGGTTTTCAAGAACAACTTGATCACCGCCGCAGCGATCAGGGTTTTCCCTGTGCCGGTGGCCATCTCGAAAAGAAAACGATCGTTGCCTTCTCCTGCTAATAATTGCAGGGCGTGGATGGCAGCAAGTTGGTATTTACGCAGAATTCGAATGCCTGTGTCCGACAGGAATTCGGACCGTTGAGCAGGGTCCAACCAGCGGGGATCGGTTTTGAAGGTCGGGTTTTGGGATAAGGCGATGTAGTCGTTATTTACGACTTCATCTGCTAGCTTTTGGGGGTTAGGTTTGAATTGCTGGCGGTATTTGAGCGAGTCCAGCCTGGGGAATTCTGTGATCACTTCCGGGTTGCCGCGTTCCAGATCCCAAAAATAGTGCAGGTTGCCATTGGAGAGTATCACAAAGCGCACGTTTTGGGATTGGGCATAACGCCGGGCCTGTTCTTTCCCATCCAGGGGGTTTTTCTCTTCCGCCTTGGCTTCCAGTACGATGAAAGGAAATCCACGCTCGTCCAAAAGCAGGAAATCCATAAAACCAGGGCGAATATGCTCGAAATCTTCGCCAAAAGCATCAACATCATTTTGGGTCAGTTTTGTATAGCCTTCGAGGGTGATATTAGCGGGACCTTCGTCAGTATCGAAGAAACGCCAGCCAGATTTCTCTAACAGGCGATTGATCTTTATACGTGCTTTGGCTTCAGATGACATATACAATAACCCCTATTAAATCTCTATCTTTCTTCTATCAAATCATCGGGGAAAAAGTAACTTATTGGCTTCTTCAGGGCGGCAGCGATCAGCACCAAAGTCGATAACCCCATCTCCTTCTTGCCATGCTCAATATCTGAGATCGTCGCCTGACGTCTCCCTACCATCTCGGCTAGCGCGCCCTGCGTGATCCCGGCTTCTGTTCGCGCGAGGCGCACTTTCTTCCCCATCTCGATTGTGAACTTGTTGGGCGCTGACTGCTTGTCAGCCACCAGGTCGAAGAATCGTTCAAGATCCATTAGTTTTCACCCTTGACTCTGTTTGCGCTATGGCGTATACTTTGTTTGTAGAACATGCGTTCTATATCGGGTTCTGTTCCACCCTATTATAAACGAACAAATCTCGACTGGAAGGAGACCACTTATATGGCAAATCGGATTGCGATCTCAAGCGCTCTTGTAACCGACGTTTACCGCGGCGACAAAGGCAAAGACTACATCACCTTCGTGCAGCCAGGCAACCAGAATTTCAAGATCGGTATGCCCAGCGACCAGGTCAAGACGGTTGAATTCGGCGACGAAGTCAGCTTCGAAGCGCTGGTTCAGCTCAAGACCGGCAATGATGGGATGTATCTCGTTGTGGATAGCGTCAAACTGACCGGCCACGCCAAGAAGCAGCCGGTCAAATAGCTTGACGTATTCAGTAAATCACCGGGAAAGGAGGTACTGAAGCATGACCCAAATTGCAGATGCGATCACTCTGCTGACCGACCTGGGTATCCTGCCCTACATCTTGGGCGCGGCTACTGTGGGCATCGGTGCGGTTCTCTGGCGCAGTTTCCGCAGGGGCTAGATCGCCAAGCTCAGTTTACTGAGCAATAATGATTAGGGTCCACGCTCTTCCTGGGTGTGGGCCCTAACGCTTTTTAGGAGTAATTTGTGAGATGGACAAAATCAACGAAGGCATGTTCCTGCTCAAAGTGCTGGGCATCTACGACCTGATCCGCGGACTGATCTTGATCCTGCTGGCCTTCTTTGGCTACCGCTTGATCTTTGGAGACTGACCTATGGTGCTGCCCATATTTGGACTCAATATCGCATTCATGTTCATCGCAGCATTCAATGCCAAGTTCGCCTTTCAGAGCTTGATCGCGGCGGTTTTTGTCAACCTGCATCCTGAGCAGTTCATCCTGGTCTCGAACGGGATGGTCGGACTACGCCCGCGGGCGTTTGCCTTTTTGGGCTTCTACATTGCTTCCTTAGTAGCGGCCTACATGCGAGGGTGACTTGAAATATTGGCCTGTTAGTCTTATTAGTCTCTTGGTCAGCCTGGTTTGGGCTGATATTGTTTTTGCACAGTCACCAACTCCAGAGCCGCCTACGGCCACCCCGGTGGTGACGCAGATCTGGCCTGGTCCCACGCGCACACCCTTAGGTGATCTGGGCGGCTGCGATCCGAAATTGACGCCAGATCCCAACGCATATGATCTGGAATACCGTTTCAACTGCGGCCACTGCTTCCCCAAGCCGACCTTGAGCGGGTCTACGTCCACGCCCTGGCCAACGGTTGCCATGGGCACCGGAACACCGGGAACAGATGTCCCTTCGGGTACAGGCACGCCACAGGCTACAGTCTCCGTCACGCCAACCCCAACAGCCGAGCATGAATATTATTTGGGTCAGACGGTGCATGTGTCTGGATCGCTACCATATCACCAGGCCGATTTGTGGCGCAATATTGGGCACATTCTGACGATTGAGATTCCTGAAAATGATGAGTTCCGGGGTATTGTGCTGCGAAATGTGAATGTCTTGATCGGCCATGTCACCTACAGGCTAGGAGAAGAGAACGGCGCTACCTGGCGTTATGACAATGTGGATGCCAATCAGGTTGATCCTGGTGGTGCTGGTTGTTGGGCCGAATACTGGCATGGCAACATGTGCGAAGTTCTCGGTATCACCAAAAAAGGACGTGTCACTTATGGGCCTGGCATAGGCGGCGACATGCAGTTATCCGTGCACACATCTGGGTATTGGGGTGGGATTGCGGAATGGGATTTTGACATTGAGATTTGGTACAAGGGTGTCGGGGAGATCGGCGGTACGCCTACGCCAGAACCTACACCTTCGGTCGAAGCCGGATTTTGCTCCGATGGCGGCAGCCATGTCATTGGTGAGGTCTATTCAGAGATCCTGCCGCCGGTCTACATCCGCGATGGGGTCTGTTTGACAATTATCCCCAGCATTGACGCTATCGAACCCTTTATCCCAGATAACTGGACCGTAAGCGAATGGACCGGAGTGCAGGTCTGCACGCAGTATGTCGGCCTGGGTGTGGTCAAGCTTTTTGGCTATGACGTCTACATGCTGCACTACCTGACTGCTGGCGCGGCGGTGGCTATTATTCGAAGAATTATGAAAGGTTAAGGTTTCAAAGAAACCCATGGCCACAGTTTACATCAAACTTCCCGATATCTCGATCATCGTGCCGGTATTGCAGGTGCTGA
>CAYTKR010000086.1:0-22680 GCA_964438295.1 uncultured Anaerolineales bacterium | reverse complement strand
AGGTCACTTCGATCTGGGGGACGCCGCGCGGCGCGGGGGGAATGCCGTCCAGGATGAAGCGGCCCAAGGATTTGTTATCCGTAGCCATGGGGCGTTCGCCTTGCAGCACATGGATCTCAACCTGGGGTTGGTTTGCGGCTGCTGTGGAGAAGATCTGGCTCTTGCGTGCTGGGATGGTGGTGTTGCGCTCGATCAAGGGAGTCGCAACCTGTCCTAAAGTTTCCACCGATAACGTTAGCGGGGTGACATCCAGCAAGAGGATATCTTTGACGTCGCCGCCCAAAACACCAGCCTGGATAGCAGCGCCAACGGCCACGACCTCGTCAGGATTGACGCCCTTGTGAGGCTCTTTACCGAAGAACTTCTTGACCGCTTCTTGTACTGCGGGCATACGGGTCATACCACCAACCAGAACAACTTCATCGATGTCAGAAGTTTTCAAGCCAGCATCATCCAAGGCCTGCTTCACAGGGGAAATCGAGCGCTGAACCAGGTCCGCGGTCAACTGTTCGAGCTTGGCGCGGGTGAAATTCAGAACCAGGTGCTTGGGGCCGCTAGCGTCAGCCGTAACGTAAGGCAAGTTGATCTCCGTCTGCTGCAAGCTGGAAAGCTCGATCTTAGCCTTTTCGGCAGCTTCTTTCAGACGCTGGAGGGCCTGGCGATCCTTACGCAAGTCGATACCGTTGTCTTTCTGGAATTCATCGGCTAGGAAATCGATCACGCGCTGATCGAAGTCATCTCCGCCCAGGAACGTATCACCGCTGGTAGAACGCACCTGGAAGACACCTTCACCAACATCCAGAACCGAAATATCGAAGGTGCCACCGCCCAGGTCATACACAGCGATGACTTCGTTCTGTTTCTTGTCGAGGCCATAGGCCAATGAAGAAGCCGTTGGCTCGTTGATAATACGCAGAACTTCCAAACCGGCGATCTTGCCTGCATCTTTGGTAGCATTACGCTGGGCATCATTGAAGTACGCCGGAACTGTGATCACTGCCTGGGTAACAGGCTCGCCAAGATAAGCTTCGGCGTCAGCCTTGATCTTCGCCAGGATCATAGCAGATATTTCTGGGGGTGAGTATTCCTTGTCATCCAGGACTACGCGCAGGTCGCCGTTGGGAGCCTTCTTCAATTCATAGGGCACCAAGTCCTTGGCACGCTGCACTTCAGGATCATCGTACTTGCGACCCATGAAGCGTTTCATTGAGAAGATCGTATTTTCTGGGTTTACAACCGCCTGATTGCGGGCCGGTCGGCCTGTAAGGCGTTCATGATTTTTGTTGACCGCCACCACCGAGGGAACCAGTCGTTCGCCTTCAGCAGAAGGGATAACCGTAGGTTCTCCACCTTCTACAACCGCGGCTGCAGAATTGGTCGTACCCAAGTCAATTCCGATAATTTTAGCCATAGTTTTTGTTCCTCCAAAACTTTATGCTTTGTTGTATTTGTTTACGCAGCTATTCGAACTCGAGCTGGACGAAGGACACGCTCACCTATCATGTAGCCTTGCTCCAAAACCTCGATGATCTGTTCGCTTTCATGTTCATCGCTTTCGGTTTTGACAATGGCTTCATGCAGATTAGGATCAAAGATTTCGCCTTCAGCATTCATCGGGGTGATACCATCACCCTCTAGCACTTTGAGCATCTTGCGGTAGATCAACTCAATACCTTCAGCCCAGGTGGCACCATCGCCCTCTTCAAGCCGGTCTTTCAGGGCGCGTTCAAGATCATCGACGATAGGCAAATATCGTTTGGTAACCTCGCCGACAGCCTCGTTGTGGAAGCGCAAGCGATCCCGTTCGATTCGCTTTTTATAATTGGCAAACTCAGCGCGTGCGCGCTGCCAGCCATCAAGATATTCGTCTGCTTTTGCCTGAACTTCTTCAAGCGTATTTTGTAATTCCATAATTTCTTCAGGGGAGAGATCAATTTCCGGACTCTCCTCAGCAGTCTCGGGGGAGTCTGCCTTTTCAGCCGGAGCCTCGGACTCCGTTTGGGGCTGACCCTGTTCTTCAACCACAGATTCGCCCTCAAGGACTTCTTCAACCACTATTTCTTCAGCGTTCTTTTTCTTCTTTTTGCTCATTGTGATTCATCATACCTCTCATCTGGCAAAGTATCCCCGACCAGGTCACTGAGCAAATTGGCGACAAACTGGACGGTAGAGATGGTTTGGGCATATGGCATCCGGGTAGGACCAAGCACGCCCAACGCTCCCGTGGCCACACCAGGGACACCATAACGGGAGAGCACCACTGCACAATCGCTCAAGTCTTCCCAGGTCCCCTCACCGCCGATCAGCACATGAATGCCGCTGGTCTCTGGAGAGAGTACCGTCTGGGAAAGCAGATCTTCAAGTTGCGAACGCTCTTCCCAAAAGCGCAGCGCCCGGTGAGCAACACCGGGAGCAGAAAACTCCGGCTCAGCTAAAACATTTGCCAACCCATCTCGGTAAATATCACCTGCTAAGACATCATCAGAACGCTGCATCTCATCAATGGTAAGCTGCAAGATATCGCGCTTGAGATCATCATCGGCCTGGCTTATCAACGCTGAGATGTCACCAGCATCTTTCTGTTCAAAGATATCGTTCACCCAGGCCGCAGTCGCGCTGAGCTTCTCTTGAGATACAGGCTCGCCTAGTTTCAACATTTGTTGGCGGATCTCACCGCCTTCCAGAACTAAGACCATCAGAACCTGTCGTCCACGCGTTGCAATCAGTTCGATATGCTTCAGGCGAGCATGTTCTGGATGCAATGAGGTGACTAAAGATGCCCCCCGAGATTGACGGGCCAGCACAGAGGCTGCCAGTCGCATCCACTGATCGATATCCGTACGAGCCTGATAAAACTGATGCTGGATCGTGTGCCGCGTCTCTGAGGGTAATGAAGCACGTCCCATCAACTGGCTGACGAAATATCGATATCCTTCCTCAGTAGGGGTACGTCCAGCCGATGTATGAGGCTGTTGCAAGTATCCTGCCTCGGTGAGGAAGGACAGCTCATTGCGCACTGTTGCCGGGCTGACGTTTAAGGCATAATCTTCAACCAATTTCTTCGATCCAACAGGGTTGACTTGCTCGACGTATTCCCGGATTACCAGGGCTAAGATCAGTTTCTGGCGCTCAGATAAATCAGTCATCTTCTTTTACTATTTAGCACTCTAATATCGAGAGTGCTAAGAACACGATAATAATCATATCATGCTGAGTACTATGCGTCAAGAAATGGGGCTTTTAGGAGATGAATTCTAACAGGAAGTTAACAATCTTAGCACTCTGGGTCCAAGAGTGCTAAATTTCCGGTACTACTCCCTCAATTCTTGAAGTGTTGAAATGAAATCATTTGGATGCTGAGCCTCAAAAACTGCACTCTCCCCCGTTTGCGGATGCTCGAATGAAAGCGAAAACGCGTGCAGTGCCAGACGGTCTATCCATGGAGATCTTTTTCCCTCACCATATAGTAAATCAGATAACACAGGATGACCCAACTTGTAGAGATGCACACGGATTTGATGCCGGCGGCCCGTTTTGGGTTGGGCTTCCACCAGGGCGACATCATGAATGCGCTTTACGATACGAAAAATCGATATGGCTTCCTTTCCCTTCAGTTGATCCACAACCGAGCGCCCTCGGCGTCCAACATTTGATCGCAAGGGCAAATCCACATTGGTTTCATCCCAGTCTGGATTTCCTGCCACCAGGGCATGATAGGTTTTTGTAACCAGCCGATGGGAAAATTGGTGGTTCAGCGTTCGATGGGCATCTTCGTCGCGCGCCAACACCATAACTCCACTGGTTTCGCGATCGAGGCGGTGAACAATCCACAAACGACCAAATTCTGGCCCCAGAATACTTCTCAGGTGAGGTTTTTGAGGATCATGCCCATCGGGGAGAGAAAGCAGCCTTGCAGGCTTGTCGATCACCAGCAGGGCTTTATCTTCAAAAATAATTTGGGGAACGAGAGTCATCTCGGTATTAAGGCTAGATCCTATGCAGCCACCTTCGCTTCACCACGCCGGACACCCCACATGAGGATGAAGGCACAAGCCATGAATATGGGGGCTACCAGCATGATGGTGTTGTAATTCTTGCCACTCAACTGGATGATCAACCCATTGACATTAGGACCCGCAATTGCTGCCAGGGTGGAAAACAGGTAATACAATCCAGTGAAGGTGCCAATGCGGGCGTCTTCAACCATATCGACCACCATAGGCAGAGAGTTGATATTGATCAGCGCCCAGGCAATGCCGGCGACCATCATAAACAGACTGATCACCCGGACAGTCCCCAAAACCGGCAACTGAGTTAATGGGTTTGCCAACGTTTCAGGCGGCAAGACATACATCACTCCGATTAACACAGCGAGCAGGATCAAGCCAATCGAAATCGTCACACGCCTGCCCACGCGCGACCCCACAAACCCAGAAACCAGGGCAAACAGCACAAAGAGCAAAGACAGGTGTCCCAAAATGCTCGCACCGTCCGCTTCATTCAATCCCAACTGATTGACTGAATAAAGCGTGAAAAACGCCTCGATGGCGTTGTACCCCACAAACCAGAAAAAGATCGCCAGGAATAGACGAAGAGCGCTTTTATCAGAGTCCTTCCACACTTCACGCAAACTCTCGAACATGTTGGGCTGTTTTTCTGTTTCTTCGTACTCCTTGGGTTCTTTTATGAAGATGAAAACCAGCACTGCAGAGAGAATGACCAATCCTGAACCCATCCAAAAGGGGAAAGCAGGGTTTTGAGAATATAGTTTGCTTCCAATCAGAAACGCAATGATGGCTCCAATGCCACCCATGAAGTTGATTATGCCGTTGGCCTGGGAGCGCTTCGGTGAAGGGGTGATATCGGGCATGAGGGCAACGACAGGAGTGCGCCACAACGCCATACTCAACAATAGAGTGCTGGTGCAGGCCACAAAGAGTGGTAATACCGCCGCCATTGGAATGATGCCAAAGGCAATCGCGCCAAGTGGAGCGCCGATCAAGATGAATGGCATTCGCCTCCCAATGGGGGTGCGCAGACGGTCCGACCAGGCGCCCACAGGGGGCTGGATAAGCAAGGCAGCTATGTTATCCAAAGTCATGAAGAAGCCGATCCAGGCGGGCGCCAAATCGAAGCGGTCAGCCAAAAAGATGGGCACAAAGGCGTTATATACGCTCCAGATCACGCTGACGCCAAAGAAACCTAGACCGAGCAGAAAGATTTTGCCGTAGCTGAATTTCATGGAATTCTCCTAAAGAAGTATGCAGGGTGAACAAAAATTTAGCCTAAAAAAGTATTATGTCTCACGTTCAACGTTTAACGTTCCCAAAAAATCATGATCTTCATCAGACAGTGTTGCCCTATCCAGTAATTCTGGCCTACGCTCCCATGTACGGCGGAGAGATTGCTCTCTTCGCCATCGATCAACGCGGGCGTGATCTCCAGAGCGCAACACATCGGGCACACCCCAACCGCGAAACTCCGCCGGGCGAGTGTAATGAGGGTGCTCTAATAAGCCCTCAGCATGCGAGTCTTTTTGGGGAGCATCGGGGTCTCCCAATACGCCAGGCAGCAAACGGGTAACCGCATCGATCAGCACCAACGCAGGGATCTCACCCCCGGTGAGCACATAATCGCCAATAGAAATTTCATCGCTGACCAGGTGCTGCCGAACGCGCTCATCCAAACCCTCATATCGTCCAGCGATTAGTGCAATGCGCGGCAGAGCGGCAAGCTCACGGGCAATTTCTTGCGTGAACAACCTGCCTTGAGGTGTGAGTAAAATCACCGGGCAGGCCAGTCCGCCCTGTGACGCGCCGGCCACATCTTCGACTGCGGCAAAGATCGGCTCGACTTTCATCACCATACCACCGCCACCGCCATAAGGCTCATCATCAGTCATATGATGTTTATCTATAGCCCAATCGCGAATATTGTGCACGTGGAATTGCGCCAGATCACGTTCGCTGGCGCGCTTGAGGATGCTGCTCTGTAAATAGGGTTCAATCGTTTCTGGGAAGAGAGTGAAGACATCAAAACGCATGACTTGATTATAGTCGAAATAGGCGAGTATGATCGGCAGAAATTGTCGTTAGCCGACAGCAGACCGAGGCCTGCTGTCGGCCGTCAGCTGTCGACTCCCCATCTTGCGCGGCTTTCTTGGGGGTGGTAATATGGCCACATGTATTTGAGTGGAAGTAAATGGTCCATGCGCAGGAAGCGGCGCAGACGCTCCAACCCCTGGCGCATCCTGATGTTAATCCTTTTTATTGCGGCTGCGGTTTACATAAACCAGATCGTCATCCCATCGACACCCCCTCTTTTTATCCCCACGGCCACCCCGACAATCAGCCCGGAATCCTTCGTTAATGAGGCAGAAGCACTCTTCAGCGAAGGGAAACTTGGCCAGGCAATTGAATCGTACGAAAAAGCAATTTTCGCTGACCCGAGTAACTCAGCAAACTACGTGGCATTGTCGCGCGTGCAAATCCTGGCCGGGCATTACGATGATGGCTTAGAAAACGCCGAATTGGCCCTGCTGCGTAACCCGGACAACCCCATTGCCCATGCTATGCGTGCCTGGGCACTCGATTTCACAGGAGATTACTTGGAGGCGGAAGCCACCATCAAGCGCGCCTTGGAACTGGATGAGAACAACCCCATTGCTCATGCTGTATACGCTGAGATCCTTGTCGATTCTGGAAATTTTGACAGAGCTGCTGAAGAATCTAGAATTGCGATAGAACTCGATCCAGGCTCATTAGAAGCAAGACGAGCGCGTGGCTATGTACTCTACTGGACAAGCAACTATGAATTAGCGCTTGAGGAATACAAGGCCGCCCTTGCAATTAACAACAAGATCCCCAACCTATTCATGATGACTGGGTATATCTATGCTGCCCTGGGCGATTACGATCTATCTGTAGAGAATTTCAACCAGGCAAATGCTTTGAACGTTGACGATCCCACACCTGAATATGAAGCTTCCCGGGTTTATTTCACTATCGGCGAGTTCGCTCAGGCCGCTCAATATGCACAACAAGCCGTCGGTGATGATCCCACCAATGCAAGCCTTCAGGGTAATTTGGGAGTCATGTATGCCAAAAACAATGAATTGGAGAAAGCGATTGATCACCTAACTCTGGCAGTACAAGGTGGTATTACCGAAGATGGAAAAATCGTAGAGGGGATCCCCATCTCTTACAAGATCCGCACTATCGAAATCTATTCCCTGTACGGGTTGACCCTGGCACGCTTAAATCGCTGTGGGGAAGCCATCCCTGTTTTCCAATCGATGTTGGCCATTGTCCCAGATAACGAGATCGCAGTCTACAATGCCACCGTTGGACTGGAAATGTGCCAGGCGGGGATCGAGGAAACTTTTTCCGAAGAAGCCACTCCTGAACCGTAGCGTTTTATGGACCGCAATATCACTGGAAGAAGACCAACGTTCCATCAAAGAGGGCCGCAGTCGAATATCTACCGCGTTCTGATCATATTAGGCGTGATCGGGGGTTTGATCTGGTTGCTTTCCCAAATAGGCATCGGACCAGAGTTTCGCGTTCAGCCGCTTTTCCTGGCAACACCTACGGCCACTCGAACGGCCGACTCGTATCTCCTAGCAGCGGAAGCTTATTTCAATGCCGGCAAGATCGAAGATCCTACCGATACTGATGCCATCGACGCGTACCGCCTAGCTTTAGAGCTCGATCCTGGCAACGCCCTCGCCAGGGCTGAACTTGCGCGCCTGCTTACCTATTCCACGCGTTTGCTATCCACCAGTGCCGAACGGGTCGCCCGTCTTGAAGAGGCTCGCGAGGAAAGTACCAAGGCTGTGGAGTTGGCTCCCGATGATAGCACGGTTCAAGCGATCCACGCTTTGGTATTGGATTGGAGTTCTTCATTTGCCGCCACCGTGGATGAATACCAGCAATGGATAACAGAAGCTGAGCAAGTCGCCAGCCAGGCCTATTACCTAGACCCCAACAACGCTCTGGCGTTGGCCTATTATGCTGAAGTCTTGCTCGATCAAGGCAAATGGACTCAAGCCGAACAACATGCCAGACAGGCCGTCGATTTAGCTCCCGACTTGATGGACACCCACCGAGTCTATGCCACGGTTCTGGAGACCTTCGGCCAATATCGCGTTGCTATCGAGGAATACGAGAAGGCGGTAGCGATCAACCCCAACCTGACATTCTTATATATTCAGATTGGCGTGATCTATCGCGAGCTCGAAGTTTACGATGTGGCATTAGAGCAATTCGAAAAGGCCATTAACATCAATGAAGCCAACGGTGTGCAAGACCCATTGCCTTATATTGCGATTGCCAAGACCTACTCTCGTATGGGTGAGTTTTTCATTGCTGCGCTGAATGGTGAAAAGGCTCTCAGGTTCGATCCGACCAATCCAAACTCTTACGGTCAATTGGGAGATATCTATGTGCGGGCGCGCAACTTCGAGGGCGCTATGCCGGTGCTGAAATGCGCTGTGCTTGGATGTATTGCGGATGAAAATGAGGTCGGCGGTGTGAATGTGGTGGGGCTACCTCTCACAAACGTCGAAGTTGCGTTCTACTATGTTCGATATGGCTCTATCCTGGCCGCTTTGAGCCGCCCGGGACAAAATTACTGCCCAGAAGCCCTGCTGGTATTGGCAGACGTGCGCGATGTCTTTCCTGATAATGGGCTCCTCATGGGGATCGTAGAAGATAATGAGGCCATTTGCGGCTTGATTGAAGAGACTCCTTCTCCCTAGGGTGGCATAGTTTCTTCGAAACTATAGACAACCTTTGGGGTGAGTGCCATACCCAAACCTGGCAGTCCTCCCAAACTCCCGCCTGCTCATCCCTAATTTTCCCGGAAACTCCAAGCCTTCAAAGAAGGCCGTTTCCAGGGAAATGCCTAAATGTCAGAATTATATAAGAATTTCATATACATTTCCCTCATCTCTCTTGACTTTCATATCAATAATCGGTATGATTTAGCCGCTTCTTAGCACTCGTTTTAACGGAGTGCTAAAAGACAAAATAATCAATTTACATTTTTGCAGGAGGTTTGTATGGCTATATCAGTGAAACCCCTTGGCGACCGTGTGGTAATCGAACCCATTGAGCAAGAAGAAATGACTGCTAGTGGCATCGTGCTCCCCGATACGGCAAAAGAGAAACCCCAACAGGGTTTGGTTTTGGCCGTTGGTCCAGATGTTGAGGGCGAAATCAAGGTTGACAATCGCGTTCTGTATGCCAAATATGCTGGCACAGAGATCAAGCTTGACGACAAAGACGTTCTCATTTTGCGTGAGGACGACATCTTAGCTCTCGTCGGGTAAGTCTACCCCGCTGAATAGTGAAATAATAAAGGAGTAATATCTATGGCAAAGCAATTAGTCTTTTCCGAAGAGGCTCGCCGAAAACTTCAGACCGGTGTTGATGTCGTTGCAAAATCCGTTATCACCACCTTAGGACCCAAGGGGCGCAACGTTGCCCTGGACCGCAAATTCGGTAGCCCAACCATCACTCACGATGGTGTCACCGTTGCAAAAGAGATCGAACTTGAAGATCCCTTCGAGAACATGGGGGCGCAACTTCTAAAAGAAGCTGCTACAAAAACAAACGATATCGCCGGAGACGGCACAACCACTTCGACCGTATTGGCTCACTCCATCGTGAGCGCGGGCATGAAGAACCTGGCCGCTGGCGCCAACCCTATGCTCTTGAAATTGGGTATCCTGGGTGCTGCTGAAGCCGTTGCTGAAGAAATCAGCAAACAGGCCATTGAAGTTACCACCAAAGAAGAGATTGGAAACGTTGCTTCGATCTCAGCCCAAGACCGCTCGATTGGCGAACTGATCGCCGATGTGATGGACAAAGTTGGTAAAGACGGCGTGATCACCGTTGAAGAATCCAAAGGTTTGGAATTCGAGACCGATTACGTTGAGGGTATGCAGTTCGACCGCGGTTACCTCTCTCCTTATTTCGTCACCGATCCCGAGGGCATGGAAGCCGATATTGAGAATCCCTACATTCTGATCCACGATAAGAAAATCTCCGCCGCACAGGACATCGTTCCCGTGTTGGAGAAGCTGGTCCAAATGGGTAAGCGCGAGCTGGTCATCATCGCTGAAGATATCGACGGCGAAGCTCTGGCCACATTGGTGCTGAACAAGCTGCGCGGTATGCTCAACGTTTTGGCCATCAAGGCTCCCGGATTTGGCGACCGCCGCAAAGCAATGCTGCAAGATATTGCCATCCTGACCGGTGGCACCGTGATCACCGAAGAGATGGGCCGCAAACTCGACAGCGTCACCGTTGACGATCTCGGAACCGCTGAGCGCGTGGTCTCCAGCAAAGACGATACAACCATCGTCGGCGGCAAGGGCGATGGTGGTGCAATCAAAGGCCGCATCGACCAGATCCGCGTGGAGATCGACAAGAGCTCTAGCGACTACGATCGTGAGAAACTGCAAGAGCGTCTGGCGAAGCTCTCCGGTGGCGTGGCCATCATTGGTGTTGGTGCCGCTACTGAGACAGAATTGAAAGAAAAGAAACACCGTGTTGAAGATGCTCTCTCCGCCACCCGCGCTGCTGTCGAAGACGGCATTGTCCCTGGTGGTGGTGTTGCGCTGGTCAACGCCATGAAGGTCTTGGATGATCTCAAGATGGATTACCCCGATGCTCAGATCGGTGTTGAAATCGTGAAAGACGCCCTCCAGGTTCCTTTGCGCAAGATCTCTGCCAACGCTGGCAAAGACGGCTCCGTGATCCTGGAAAACGTCCGCCGCGAGCAGGCCGAGAAGAAAGACATCAACATTGGTTTCGACGTTCTCAGCGAAGAGTATGTTGACATGGTCAAAGCCGGTGTGATCGACCCCGCCAAGGTTACCCGTGGTGCCCTGGAAAACGCTGCTTCAATCGCCGCGATGATCCTGACCACTGAAGCCTTGATCACCGACATCCCCGAACCCGAGCCCCCCATGCCTGCTGGCCCTCCCGGCGGCGGCATGCCAATGATGTAGTCATTCAATTCGCAAGAAATGATCAAGCCCCTGAAGCAACTTCAGGGGCTTGTGTTTTCTCGAATAAAATATTCTGAAACCGTTGTGAGGGTTTAACTTTATCTGACTAGAGAATATGATCGAATGACGCAATATCATCGATAACCACAGAAACTTTTTCCGCTTGGGCAATTAACAAACCAATCCACTCACTATCCATATCCACAGATTGGCGACAAAATAATTCCATCACACCTTGTAAACATCCCTCATTTAACAGTGGAATACCGCAATAGAAAATAAAACCCTCACCTTCGAGAGTCGCATTTGTATGCAAGATATTTTTAGGATGCGATAAATCGACGATGATAAAAGGTCGCCGCCTGAGTGCTACATATCCCACCAAACCTTCTCCATACTGTACTCTATCACCATTGTGGTTACCACCATTGAAGCCAATCTCGCTAACGAATCTCAAATCTTTGTTTTTTGCATCGCATAAGTAGACCCGGGCCGCGTCGACGCTCATTTTTTTGACGACCTGATCTAAGAGGACACCTAGAGTCAACTTGAGATCAAGGATTCTGGGTTCAAGAATTACATGCCTTCGATCGAATTCGGTTGCTATCATAGCTCACTCCAGTTCATAAATCTTAATCTCGAAAACTTCCAACCATGCGTCGACAACATTTGGATCGAAATGTTTTCCAGATTGACCAATAATATGTTTGATTACATCTTCTTCAGGCCAGGCCTGGCGATAAGGCCGATCACAACTCAATGCATCCCAAACATCAACGAGAGCAAAAACTCGCGCAGCCAGGGGAATTTGATCACCTCTCAATCCTTGTGGATATCCTGTGCCATCCCATTTCTCATGATGAGAATAGGGAATATCTAATGCGGGTCTCAAAAAATCGATTTCCCTGAGCATCTCATATGCGAATGAGGGGTGCATCCGCATATAAATCCACTCATCATCTGTAAGAGAACCTGGTTTGTTGAGGATATGATCTGGAATACCGATCTTGCCAATATCGTGCAACAATGCTCCGCGATGAATATGCGCCAAATCTTCTTCGCCAATTCCCATATAACGGGCAAGTTTCAAAGTTTTCTGGGTTACACGTTGAGTATGCCCTGCTGTTTCGGAATCTCGCAGGTCAAGGGCGTGTACCCAACCCTCCAATGTCGCCATATATGCCAGGTTTAGCTCCATATTCGAACGCTGAATTTCACTAAACAAGTCGGCATTATCAATTGCTATGGCTGCCTGGGTTGCCAAAGTTTCCAAAAAACTTACCCATTCTGGATCTACGGGTAACTGTTTGCGATGAAAGATTTCTAGTACACCCTTCAGATTCCCTTTCGCGATCAGTGGAATACCGTAGTATGCTAAAAATCCTTCATATTCGACCATTGAGGTTCGTACAATCGGATGGTTGCTCTCAGAAAGGTCTGGGATGATCAAACATGTACGAGTTAGAGCCACTGTTCCAGCTAATCCTTCCCCTATTTGCAATACTTCACCCCTCGCGGTAATTGTATTGAAACCCTTCCCTTCAGCAAATGTCAAAACGGAGAGCTGAGTTTCGTGAAGATAAACAGCGGCCGCGTCAATATCCAATTCTTTGACAACATGATCAAGCAAAATACTTAAGGTAAAGCGAGAATCAAGACTACTCGAAATTGCCTGGTCTATTGAGTGAAGGGCAGAAATTCGCTGTAGGTGACGATCTGTCATTTCGTGCTGTGCCGCCCGATGGAGAGCATTCGCAATCATGTCACCAATTGCATCCAAAAGATAGAATTCATCTTGCGCAAAGGAATCTTTCCGTCCCATCCACAATACTCCTACCTTTACATCTTGAGTGGCAAGCGGGATTCCTGCTACTGATAACTTTTCACCAGATATAAATTCGTTATCCAGAAATGGGATATTCTCCTCAATAATCTCTCTTGATTTGTTAGTCAACCAATCTTGTTTCTCATTAGATATCGTGGTTTCGTCAGCAATATCCCAGAATCCACAGCCTAGCTCAACCACTATCATTCCGCTATTAAGGGTACGGGTGACCAGAGCTGTATTTTCAGTCTGAACTACTTCAGCCAATTTCCCTAGAATGACGGAGGGCATTTCGGCGCGTGTGGTTGCTTTACGCAAAGCCCTGGCAAAATCAACAAGGATTTCCTGCTCTTGGACTCGTTTCATCTGCTCAGTGACATTTAAGGCAGACCCAACAACCCCTGAGACCTCACCGTCGGAATTCCAAATCGGAAAATAGCGGCACTCCCACACCATCTCAGACAATTCGACAATGCCCTCAACCTTCTGCCCACCCAAAGCACGGCGTGTGTTCTCCAGGATCTCAGGCACATCAGCATAGATTTCAAAGACTGAAAGTCCAACAACCTCGCCCGGAGATAAGCCAAGCGCGGCAAGTCCATCTCCTTCAGAAAGTGTAAATATACCTCGAGAATCAACAACCCATTGGACAAGATGCGCACTGACTGTTGAGAGTCTATCGCTTCTCACCTTGGAGTTGCTTATCCAAGGCTTCCAGCTAGATTTCTTGGTGAGCCCTTCTGCGATCCCAAATGCCATTTCCATTGCCTTGATTATTATTCTGGTGGTTCACTAATTTCATAGCGAATTCAGCTAGAGATGCTGCATGTATGGATAAAATGAAATCCTGTTCCTCACTTGCTAGACAAAAATTCTCTCCGTTATATCCACTTGCCAAAGCTTCGGCTGGATCAGAGAGCAACAATTCGCAAAAACGCTCGTTTACAACTGCTGCTGAAATTAAGCGGCTTAGTTCGTTTCCATTTTTTTTTGTCTTGATTGGGTTTTCTAAGATGGGTAGATTAAGAATGGTCATAGCTTTACCTCACACTTTCCTCTTTATGGAAATATCAATAATAAATATGTCTTCAATAAAAACGTAATTGTGTCTTTATTTTTGGCGTTTGTTATCCCCAGGTACCCATAACAACAAAAATGCTCCCACAGCTATAAAAATATCCCCCAGACTAAAAGCCGCTCTCCAAGGCATCCACGGTGGTGTCAGGAATCGATCCGAAAGCCACCAAAACTTTGTCTCGACAATTGGTAATATAACATTTTTACCAAGACCCAGGCGAGAACCAATCTGCCAGGCATCCGTTGAACGCTCTGGTATCAGGCTCTGCAGAGATTCCGGGCTGATGGGCATCCACCCTCCATTGAGAGAGATAACCAACAAGTTCATGACCAGACCCAACCCCAAGGCCCAAAACCCCGATTTGTTCCGATTAGCCCACACGAAAATCAACAGCAGGAGTTGTGAGCCAATCAGAATCACCGAGGCTAGGCTATCAGGGATGAGTTTTGACGTGGTAGTGAAGTGAAAAGCAAATAATTGCGGCACAACAGCCAGCAGCACAAACCAACTGATTTCCAATTCTGGGGGTAGGTATTTTCGTTTTTTGATCCAGGCACGCGCCAACCCGGCAATCAATCCGGCGGCCACGGCCAGGATCAATATCATTTACCAGCCGCCTGGACTACCATCACCAGGAGCACCTGCGCCTAAAACAAATAAACTTAAGGCTAAGATCAACCAAAAAAGTCGGATGTGGTGAGGGTTGATTTTTGATACGAACTGTTTCAAGGATTGAGTTATTAGGTTCATCTTGCTTTCTCCTTACTTGATTTTGAAAGTTAATAGATGAACAAATTATCGCGAACCGCATCCTCTCAGCAATCCTCTTATTTCCCCCCAATTTATTAGAAGAAGATTAATAATTCAAAAACTTAGAACCCTTTCTGGAGTGAATTGGTTACTAGTGAGGTTATTTCCCCAGTAATTCTTCAACTAAAGCTTTAGTTTCCGCAGAAGGGGATATACCGAAGTGAGTTTGTAAAGCTTGCTTGATGCTTTCGTATTGCTGAATCACTCCTGGCCGTTCTCCTTTGGCAGCATATATGCGCATCGCCAGACGGTGGGCGGCTTCCTGGTATTGATCAGCCAAGAACACTCTGTTGCAATATTCCATAGCTTCTTCAAAATTGGTTTCCTTGAAGAAATGCTCTGCGATCTTAATACTTGATTCTCCATATGCCCGCCGCAAATCCTCGCGAATTGGTGCAGACCAGGTACCTTCGACTTGGTGTAAATATGTTCCACTGTACATCTCTACTGCATCTTTTAAAATGTCAATTTTCATATGCCGGTTTTTTGTGTTTCGGGCATGTTCTAGTTTAGTGCGGAAACTTTCCACATCGTAACAATAATCCATCTCCCAATTGAATTGGTAGCGCCCGCTTCCTGGATCAAGAAATATCGTTTCCTTCCCCAGAGAACGGCGCAAACGATAAATGGCATTGTTAAACCGCTTTTGTAATAAATGCAATTCACTGCCTGGCCAAAGTGTATCGCCAATGGCTTCTTTGGTCATTCCTTTGGGATGTTCCAACAATAAGAAGAAAAGCTCGCGCACCATTCTTTGATTGGACCACTCTGGCACAGTAACGGGCTCACCATTTAGCTCCACTAACATTTCGCCAAAGGTTTCTACATTCAAAACAGGTGGTGATATAGAGATGTCATTATTCTGCTCACGAATTAGTTTTCGCAAGCGCGGCCGTTCCTGTTCAATTTCCTCTATCTTATTGAGAAGGTTTTGGACAAACTCACCAATTTCAGCCGCACCATAATCTTTTAATTCCCTTAGCATATCCTTCTCAGCAATAGCGATAGGATAGAGGCTTTCCAACTCGAAGGCTGCTTGAGCTGCATTGCTAAGATTAATATGTACCTTATCTTTTTCCCCTTCAAGATGAGCAGCTAGAGCCAAAAGAATAAAAGACAGGGTAGCTTTTATTATGTATCCACCAGTTTTGAACTCTTCAGCAGCGTCTTTGAGATAGAAGACAGCCTCATCAATTTCTCCAAGTGCAATCATCAAAGAACCTTTTTCCAACCATAAAAGGGCAGATTCATAACTTGAGTGGTTATTCAAGGCCAATATCGTTAGCTGAGTTATGGCTCGTTTGGCTTCATAATAATCGCCTTTTATGCGCATGATCCTGACTCCAGCTAGACCCAAGTAGAGCAGCAGAAATCGAATTTCGTATTGCAAAGCTATTTGATTCGCCAGCTGATAATGCTCTCTTGCAGCATCATGGAATCCTAAATCAACATAGAGATCCCCCAAGCTAGTTAGGGTAAATGCTTCAGCTCTAGGAAGACTGCTTTGCCTTGCATATTCCAATGCCTCGTCAAAACAGTTCTTAGCTTTCAGCAGGTCACCGCCAAGGTGATGCGTCACGCCCATATTATTTAGCAAGGTGGCCTGTTTTGAGATGTTATTCGTCTGACGCCACAAGTTCAGTGCCTGTTGATAGTTTATAAGAGCCTGGGATTGGCGCCCGATATTCATGTAAACTAATCCTAAACTTAGCTGAACAATGGCAGCATTCGCTTCATCGTCCAAAGTCCGATACAGATCCAATGATTGCGCTAACCATGAAATACTCTCTTGTGCTTGCCCTATCCAATACAATGTAAGACCTTTAACCTTCAATGCTTCAGCATGCGCAATTTGGGTGTCATTTTTGGCTGTTGCAATATGCAATGCCTCATCAATAATTTCAAGAGATATTTGGTAATGGCCAAGATTCAAGTATGCATTCGCTTTCCATGTTAGGGTTCGTGCTAATGACAACCTGTCGTTTGATTTCCGCAAAGCTTTTTCAGCCTGCTTCAAAAGAGGCAGCGCCTTATCAGCATCACCCAAATCTAAAGCCAGGGAACCAAACACTGCTGTCAAAAAGGGGTGCGTGGCTAGTGTGCCGGAGGGCAACGAGTCGTACCAATCAATAAGAGTCTTTGATTGTCCAGCACGCGCCAATGGAGAGATCGCATGATTAATGAAATCTATTGTAAATTCAACATCACCAAGTCGCTGGCAGATCGAATAAGCCTTTTCCCATTCCTCCCGCTCGATGTACACATCCACCAATTTTCGCAAGAGGCGGTCTTCTTCTTGCGGCTGCTCCTTTGACAACTGCTCTTGCAAGAAATCGCGAAACAAGTGATGGTAGCGCAGCCAGGTGCCGCCATTCTCCACCGGCTGGACGAAGAGATTGTGATGCAGAACAGTTTCTATGAGTTTATGCCAGTCCGTACCATTTGGAGTCTGGCCTAAAACAGTTTCACATATTTGGGCATTGAATTCTTCAATCAGAGAAGTACGCAGTAAAAAATCCTTCACCTGTGGTGACTGCTGATCGAGAACCTGTTGGGCCAGGTAGTCATAAATATTCACGCCGGAGACACGCGCCACGCGCACGCGGTCGGCCATCCCTTTCCACATCGCCTCGGCAGAGAGCAGCAGGCCGGTGATCCAGCCCTCGGTCTCATGCACCAGCTTTTTTGCCTCAGCCTCGGAAATCGACTGGTCGTAATTTCTCTGTAATAAAGCTCGAATCTCCTGGGAACTGAAAACCAATTCTTCAAAACCCAACCCCATGACCTGGGAGCGCCCCACCATGATGGGCAGGTCTGGCAGACTCAACAGCGAGCGCGAGGCAATTACCAGATGGCAATTCTCATCCATCTCCTGGCCGAAACGGTTGATGAAATAGTTCACCTCCTCGCTTGTCTCGATCAAGTGGTAATCATCCAACACAATGGCGAAGTGCTCGGAAA
Source organism: uncultured Anaerolineales bacterium (assembly GCA_964438295.1). Lineage (GTDB taxonomy): Bacteria > Chloroflexota > Anaerolineae > Anaerolineales > UBA11858 > NIOZ-UU35. The sequence continues at coordinate 4,989 of CAYTKR010000086.1, read as the reverse complement.
CGTGTTCGTACACATCGTTGACAATCGTGGTTACCAGGTGATCCAGATTTAACTCAGACTGTCTCATGCTTTGCAACACGGCCGATGATTTTTCGCCAAAATATGAAAACCGCTGCTGTATCGAGGCAATGAAGTGCGTAATAAAGCGATGAATATTTTGATCCAGGGGATCCAGGGCAAACCAACAAACAGGGTATTCGACGCTGGCGGCCAGATCGATAAGCAGCGAAGTCTTGCCATAACCGGCTGGCGCGGCGATGAGCGTCAGCCGGCGGTTCAGGAGATCGGTGAGCGTATCGAGCAAACGCGGTCGGGTTAGCAGATGGTAGCTGCGTCGTGGTACGATGACTTTGGTGAGAGTTATAGAAATGCTCATGTAACTTGAAATTCTATTTTTTCGATTATTTTCAATTGGTAGTCATAAAGCCAACTACGAGTATATCACTGCAAATTGGATCGAGTTCTCAAATCAGTTTAAAAGAAAATAGATCAAGCACTTGATTTCTCGATATGTACTTGATCTATTGAATTGCAGAGTCAGAATTCAAATAATTAAGGTTATTCCTAACAATCCATTCGTGAATGTACTCTTGTCAGATTTGTACCCTCCTCTTGGCACTGAGAATGGGATTGGTAATTCCAGAAAAATAAATCCTAATTGAAAACTCATCTCCTGCTTCCTTTAGCGAATCTAGCCATCTTTTATTTAGCTTAATAGTCTGGCGATTGAATAATTCAAGAACTCCATGGAGGCACCCTCTGAAAATGAGTGGAAAACCACAATAAAACATAAATTCGCTTTGATGAATCTTTGATTGCTTCAATAGGTTTTTATGCCCCGGATGCAATAAATTTGCAGCAATGTATGGACGCCGTCTAAGCGCTACTTGTCCAGCAAGACCATCTCCGTATTTGATGCACAACTTAGGAGGATCTTTGCTATTGAATCCGACTTCAGCCAAAAATCTCAGATTCGTATTTCTTATGTCACAAATAAAAACTCTACCGGCATCAACTCTCATTTGTTTAACAACTTGATCTAAGAGTACGCAAAGCACATCTGTAAGCTCAAATAAGTTTGCCGTTCTACCATAATTAGCCTGAAGTCCAGTCAATGGATAATGTCTATTTTCATTTCTAGCGTGAGATTGCGCCTGATATTTAAGCTGAGCTATCATGTGTCCCATTTGTTGTAGGTGATGACTAATATTGATTGACAAACACACAGATCCCGCGACATCATAGTTCAAATTCCGAATTGGGTAATACCAATTGACCCAAGCCTGGTTATCCTTTTTTACGCATTCGGCAATATATTCTCCGCTCAAAGCAAGGCGAGCTTTATCTATGGTATGAGGCATTCTAGAAATACACTCAAAGATGGTTTTTCTATATAAATCCTCTGCAGCTACCCCAAGATTAGAAAGCCCATCCCCTACACATTTTAAAATTTTACCTTCACAGTCGAAAAACCAAACAATGAACGGAATACCGATATTGAATCGGTCGTCGCTATAATCTTCAGAATTTTCTGCTATTTGGGATTCACAATGTGTCTGAGCGTATACATCCGTTGTAACAAACCAATCACCTAATATGTCTTTCCTTTCCATCGCTCTCTCCGATCTATTTGCTATGCTTGTGGGCAAAGAGGATTCACATCCAAATTGCTCAAACCCTAGGATCAAAATGTTACGCTGCTATAACAGTAACAGCAGTATAAAAACTTAGGATATTCATCTTACTAAACGAAGAATTTGTTACTCAACAACCGCTGTATTGATTATTGCCCATGATGACCTCCCTAAGAGCCTCTTTATCAACCTCAAGAACATTAGAAAATAGATGGAATGTCTATTCACTCATTTTTTGCAACAGCTAAACTTGGACTCAATGTGATAGCTAGCGCATTAGCTGTTCAAACAACCTTTGCGTTTTTGCTGATGGCTCTGTATCCAATTGTAGTAAGGATTGACGGCAAATATCAAACTGGCGTGCAATCTCAACTCGGTCCCCCCTGGCTGCGTAAGCCCTCATCGCCAGCCGGTGTGCAGCTTCTTGACATAAATCATCGTTGAGAATTTGTTGACAATACCCCAAAACTTTCTCATATTTCCCATCTTTGAAATGCAGCTCGGCCACGCGTAGAACTACATTTGTGTAAGTTCGGCGCAGGAATTCACGCAGCGGGACAGTCCACATTCCATCCACATCTGGTAGATAAGTTCCCCGATACAAATCAATGACCTGCTTATAAAGAGCAATTTTCTGAGAAGAGTTTTTTTCAAGCTGGGCTTGTTTCACCAAATCTTGGAAAGCCTCTACATCATAGTAATAATCCATCCCCCAGTTGAAATGGTAGCAACTACTTTGCGTATCGAACACAACAACATTTTTTCCAAGCGCTCTTCGCAACCGGTAAATTGTATTGTTGAGCTGCTTATAATGCTGGTGTGGGGCACTATTTGGCCAAAGCTCATCACCAATTGCTTCTTTCCTGAGTCCATCCGGATAAGCCAGCAACAGGAAAAATAATTCTCGCACCGCTTTTTGATTGGTCCATTCAGTTTTGGTGACTTCTTCTGAATATGTTCTAACTCGCGCATTTCCCAAGGCTAGAATGGTCAATTCGGGTTTTGACATATCAACCTGCTCGCATTGCTGACGGATAAGACGTCGTAAACGAGGTAGATCTTTATCAAATTGCTCAATAGTTTCGATCAGACAGGTTGCGAAATCTCCGAATTCAGGAGATTTTTTTGCAGCTACCAAGATATCTTTTGCATCTCTTCCTGCAGTAATCAGTGGGTGCAGACTATCCAATTTGGCGGCATATTTGGAGGCTTCGTTTAGATGGTGAGCGGTTTTTGTTTCATCACCAGAGGCATGATATGCGCAAGCAAGGTACAGGTGTGCCTCTCCAACATCAGGGGACAACCCGATTGTATCAAGAATATTGACCGCTTCATCAAGGCTTTTAATCGCCCTACTAACTTCGCCTTTTGCAAAATACAGTGAGCCTTTCTCCAAAGCCACCCATCCCAAAATTTCGCTCGCTTCATTCTGACTTATAAGCGATTCCGCTGATTTTAACGACCGCATTGCGTGATCTATCTCAAAACAAATACGTGACACCCATGTTATTTTTAGGTCTAGGATGAGCATGAGTGCTCGCTGCTCAGTTTCTTGCGCAATAATTCTTGCGCGATCGAATAATTCGATTGCAGAATTTAAGAGGGACAATTTTGCATAGACGACGCCAATATTGGTATAGGCATAAGCTTCTACTGGTCGATAGCCAATTTGGGTTGCGAGAGTCAGTGCATTGTTAAAATACGTGTTTGCTTGAATCAGTGTATCAGTACCAATTCCTAAAGAAGCAACCCCTAAGTTAATATATAATGCTGCCTTAGTAAACACATTATTTGTAATACTAGCAGAATCAAATGCATGACTAAATTGATTGATAGCTGTGTTATATTGGCCACTACTCATTTTTAAATACCCCAAAACCATGTGTGCATAAGCACTAAAATCATGATCATTCATCTCATTAAAGATCGCTAGTGCTTGCTCAACATGGTGTACTGCTTCATCCCGACGGCCCAAAAAATATAGACTCTCTCCTTTCACTTCAAGGGCTTTGGCATGAGTGCTGTGCTGAACTTCGAGATTACTCGTGTATGTAAGTGCCTTGTCCGCGTCACTTAAAGCATCTTTATATTTTCCTTGTTTACAACAAGCAAATGCTCGCCAGATATGCAAACGTGGCAAAAAATCATGATTATTTTGAAGATACACTTCAGCCTGGTTGAGCATGTTCAATCCCTTCTCAACTTCCCCCAGGTGCAGGGCAGTAGCGCCTCGTAAAGCTTGTAATACCGGGCTTACAACCAAATTTTCTGATAGCAAAGCATCAATCCACTTTGCTAATATGGAATATCTCCCATTTCGCAATAGGGGAAGACCAGCTCTTGTGATGAAATCTAAAGTGACATCTTCATCATCCAGGCGCTGGCAAATCGCATAGGCTTTTTCCCATTCCTGCTGCAAACAATAAACATTGATAAGGCGCAACAAGATGTCTTGAGCTATATCAGGTTGCTCATCCTCTAGCAACTCCTGTAAGAAATCTCTAAATAGATGATGGTATCGTAGCCAAGTACCACCATCATCGACAGTTTGCACGAAGAGGTTATTTTGTACTACTACAGTGATCAATTCAGACCAGCTTTGACCCTCTGGAGCATCCCCAAACAATTCTGCACATAATTCAGCATTGAACTCATCCAGGAGTGAAGTTTTAAGGAGAAAATCCTGAATATTTGATGGCTGTTGTTCCAATACCTGCTGTGCCAGATAATCATAGAGTCCAACTCCAGAAACATTTGCTACCCGTACCTGATCGGCCATCCCATATCTCACCGACTCTGCTGAAAGCAGTAGTGCTGTGATCCAGCCTTCAGTCTGGAGGCACAAGAACCGTACATCTTCTTCGGATAGTGATTGATGGTAATTCCTTTGCATCAGGGTTTGTATCTCCTCAGCTTGGAATGCCAAATCTTCGAAATCCAAACCCTTAATCTGAGAACGCCCAACCATCAAGGGCAAATCTTGTAGGTCCAGCTTATTGCGTGAAGCAATAATGAGATGACAATTTTCGTCCACACTCTGAACAAATAGATTAACGAAATGGTTGATCTCTTCGCTTTTATCCACCAGATGATAATCATCTAAAATCAGCGCGAAATGTTCCGAAATATGTTCGCATATTTCATTCACAATGGTGGTTATGAGATGATTTGAATCCAGGTCTGTTTCCCATAAGCTCTTGATAACGGCCATTGAATTATTTCCAAAAACTGGAAACTGTTGTTGGATGGCAGAGATGAAGTGAGCTAGAAAACGTTGAAGATCTTGATCTACTGCTTCTAAAGTCTTTACCGAAAAAACGAACGGACAAAGAAAGTCCGAATTGACCCTCCTCAA